>PAWW01000008.1 GCA_002714255.1 Acidiferrobacteraceae bacterium | reverse complement strand
CGATTTTCTATAGCCGCCTGCTCATCAGCCTCCCCGGTCCACAACGACACGTCACGTGACCATAGGCGCTGGCCAATCTTCGATGGTGTTTTGTCACCCTTCATCGTACGCTGGCTGGTTTAACGAGAGGCACGCAGTGACCGAGTCATGTTATGCGGGCTCCGCTGTCGTCGGTNGCCTCAGTCGATGCCCGGCCCTGCCGCACGAACCTCATCGCTTACATCGTCCGCGTACTGGACAAAATTATCGGCAAACTGCTGAGCCAGTTTACGCGCCTGGNTGTCGTAAGCANCCTTGTCATTCCAAGTGTTTCTCGGCTCAAGCACCTCTTCGGGCACTCCCGGGCAACGCACCGGAATTTCAAGACCGAAGATTGGGTCCGTGGTCGTCGCCACCTCATCGAGCTGGCCATCAAGCACTGCGTTGACGATTGCCCGAGTGTGGTTGATTGCCATGCGCTCACCCACACCATATGGACCGCCGGTCCAACCGGTATTAACGAACCATGCGTTCACGCCGTAACGTTCCATCTTTTGACCGAGCAACTCGGCATAACGACGCGGATGCAACGGCATGAACGGACCACCATAGCACGGTGAAAACGTCGGTGAGGGCTCAGTCACCCCTTTCTCCGTTCCCGCCACCTTGGCCGTATACCCATTAATAAAGTGATACATCGCCTGCGCCTTGGTCAACCGCGCGACCGGCGGNAANACACCNAACGCATCACAGGTNAGAAAAANAATATTNGCNGGATGCCCACCNCGACCNTCAGGACTCGCATTGGGAATTTGCTNAATGGGATAAGACCCGCGAGTGTTCTCCGTCAGAGAACCGTCAAAGAGATCAATGTTCCGAGTGTCCTCGTCAACCACAACGTTTTCNAGGATCGTACCGAAGGTACGGGTGGTGGCATAAATCTCAGGCTCCTGTTCCGCCGACAGATTAATGACCTTGGCATAACAACCCCCTTCAAAATTAAAAATACCATTGTCACTCCAACCATGTTCATCGTCTCCGATCAATGTACGCGAGGCATCAGCTGACAAAGTCGTCTTGCCAGTTCCCGACAGACCAAAAAAAATCGCCGTACGCCCGTCGCCACCGATATTGGCCGNCGCATGCATGGGCAATACATCGCGAAATGGCAACAAGTAATTCATTACGCTGAAAACGGATTTCTTCGTTTCACCCGCATAAGAAGTGTCCCCAACAATCACTAATTTGCGAGCAAAATTAACAATAATAAAAGTCTCAGAGTGCGTCTCATCCAGCGCAGGATCAGCCCGGAACCCGGGCGCATTGATCACGGTGAATTGCGGTACATGGTTTTCTGCTTCTTCGGCACTNGCCTTGATAAACATGTTGCGGGCAAACAAGCTGTGCCAAGCATAATCGGTGACGACTCGAACCGGCATACGATAGTCAGGGTCTGCGCCAACAAAACAGTCTTGTACAAACACTTCTCGACCCTCGAGGTAAGCGGTCATCCGCTCAAACAGGGCCTCGAAACGATTCGACTCGTAGGGCGCATTGACCTNGCCCCACCACACGGTGTCGCGGGTAGTGTCGTCACAAACGATAAATTTGTCATTGGCAGAGCGGCCCGTGTGTTGACCCGTCAACACCACCAGTGCNCCTTGGCGCGATAACCTTCCCTCGCTCCGACGGAGAACATGCTCGTAAAGCTCTGCTGTCGACAGGTTCCAATGAACCAACCCGAGTCCTCGCAGGCCCTGCGCCTCGAGGGCCATCCGCCCCCTATTACCCATGTTGTCTTTCACTCTTCACCNCAAAAGTTGATCCGTATAATGAAGTCCGAAGATACACCAGCTACCCGCGAAGCGCGAGGCCCGGTGCTTCGTATTATTCGACAGTCGCTCTCGACAGGGTAGGCTCCGAAAGACCAGTCACGAAGAGGGTGCCACCCAGCCTTCTGGCTCATCACCCCCATCACCAAAGAAAAACGCTTCCATCTGCGTCGCCAGATAAGCCCGGTGTGCTGGATCCATCGGACTGAGGCGCTTCTCATTGAGCAACATNGTTTGTCGTGCCAACCATTGCTCCCAACCGGGCTTCGATACGTTCGCCAGCACTCGCTCGCCCAGCTCGCCAGGCCAAGGGGCGAAGTCCAATGCTTCGGCCTCGTGTCCCAGCACAACGCATGCCACCGTCTTGTTCAATTACCTGTCTCCATCTGTTGCAGCAGAAACCGGACGGGGCCTGCCAGTCCACCGTCGAAAGGTTCTCCGGGTTTATACCAGAGCAGGCCGGTACTTTGCATACGNNGTGTCAATCTTTTTGGCGCTCTCGCGGGTTGCGGCGTAATCGCNAGTTCGAAATGNGTGAAACTATGACGCAGCACCGACCAGGCAGACTCAAACAAAATCCCTGCCCCAAATCGCATTCGGCACCAAGGCTCCAGCGCCTCCTCTACCGGACACTCCGGAAAACTCCATAATCCACCCCAAATGCCGGACGGCGCGCGCCGCTCGAGCAACACNCGGTCCCGGCTGTCCTTAATCATGATCATGACCACCNCACGCCGTGGCCGCGGGCGGGTTGGCTTGGAAGCAGGATAATAATGCACCTGATTCTGCTTGTGCGCCTTGCATCCACCGACTAACGGACAAGTCACACAATCCGGACGGCGGCGGCAAACCATAGCGCCCAAATCCATGATGGCCTGCGTATAGGCAGCCACACGGCGCGTCGGCGTGTGCGCTTCNGCCAATGACCAGAGTCGACGTGCGACCTCGGCCCGACTCGACCANCCCTCAACTGCGTGGTAACGCGACAACACGCGTTTCACATTGCCGTCGAGAATCGCGTGCCGCTGTCCGTGGCTAAAGGCCAGAATCGCACCCGCCGTTGAACGGCCGATACCAGGTAACGCCACCACGTCATGAAACTGATCGGGGAAAACACCTCCGTGCCGCGCCACAATGACCCCGGCGGCCTGATGCAGATGGCGAGCCCGAGCGTAATAGCCAAGCCCGGTCCACTCGGCCAAGACCGCATCGAGTTTGGCGCTCGCCAGCGTAACGATGTGGGGGAAACGTGCCATGAACCGTTCGTAGTACGGTATCACCGTTGTGACCTGAGTCTGCTGCAACATAATTTCTGAGATCCAGATTCGGTAAGGATTCCGATCGCGTTGCCAGGGCAGATCACGTCGACCTTCACGCCGGTGCCAGCGAAGCAGTAACTTAGAAAAAGGATCAGCGTCAGCCATCAGGGGGTTGGGAGTTGGTTGATCGGACCGTGAGTGTCATCAGCGCTCACCAAGGCACGCGTCAAAGTGTACTGCGCGAATGGAATGATTGGAGAGATGCTGACTTATAATGTTGATATGACTCAACTCTTCCGGTGGACAGCGCTCTTACTATGGGTGGTCACAGCGCCCGCAGGGGCGCAGGCCGCGCTTTCTGGTCACGCAATGACCATGTTCAATAACGAAGTGCCCAAATATCCGCCTGATTTTAAACACTTTGAATACGCCAACCCCGAGGCACCCAAAGGTGGCACCCTGCGGCTCGCTGCTGAAGGCACATTTGACAGCTTTCACCCCTTCATTCCAAAGGGCAACCCGGCCAGTACCGGTTCGGTAGAGACGCTGCTGGTAACCAGTGCCGATGAGCCGTTTACCGCTTATGGGCTGATCGCAGAATCGATGGAATGGCCCGAGGATCGATCATGGGTCATCTTCAACCTGCGCCCCGAGGCGCGCTGGCACGACGGCCAACCGATCACCGCCACGGACGTCACCTGGTCTTTTTCTACCCTGATCAAAACTGGCCGTCCGGGCTACCGGTTTTACTATCAGGCGGTAGAAAAAGCAGAAGCACTGTCCGAACACCGCGTGCGCTTTACCTTTAAAGAATCGGGCAACCAGGAGCTACCGCTGATCGTTGGACAGTTGCCCATCCTGCCACACCATTACTGGCAGGACCGTGACTTCGCCCGTACTACGCTGGACCCACCGCTTGGCAGTGGGCCTTACCGTATCAAACGCTTCGAGGCAGGACGCTATATCGAGCAGGAGCGTGTGACCGACTACTGGGGCCATGATCTGGCAGTCCAACGCGGACTCAATAACTTTGACCTCATCCGCACCGACTACTACAGAGACGCAACGCCCATCCGCCTTGCGCTCAAATCCGGCGACATTGACTATCGCGAAGAAAACCAAGCCAAAGCATGGGCTGAGGCCTACAACGTTAACGCCGTCAGCCGTGGCTGGCTGAAAAAAGAACTGGTCAAGCATCGCATGCCCACCGGTATGCAAGCCTTCGTGATGAACACACGGCGCCCGATATTTAGGGATGTCAGGGTGCGCGAGGCGCTGGGTTACGCATTCGACTTCGAATGGACCAACCGCAACCTTTTCAACGGACAATACACACGGACTGCCAGCTATTTTTCTAACTCGGATCTGGCCGCGTCGGGCCTGCCACAAGGAGAAGAACGATCCCTTCTTGAACGTTATCGAGATCGACTGCCCCCGGCGCTTTTCACGCAGACATTTGCCCCCCCCGTGACCGACGGCAGCGGTTGGCCCCGGGAGAACCTGCGACAGGCCACTCGCCTGTTGAATAAAAGCGGCTGGGTCATTAAGGATCTAAAACGGGTTAACACCAAGACCGGGGAACCCCTGACCTTTGAAATTCTCCTCGTGAGCCCAGCCTTCGAACGTATCGTTTTACCCTACGTGCGCAACCTTAAGCGCCTGGGGATCGAAGCCCACGTCCGCCTGATAGATCAGAGTCAGTACATCAATCGCTTCCGTCAGTTCGATTTCGATATGCTGGTCGCCGTNTGGGGCCAGAGTGAAACGCCGGGCAACGAGCAACGCAACTACTGGAGCAGTAGTGCCGCGGCAACGCCAGGTAGCCGCAACCTGGCCGGCGTCAGTGACTCGGTCATCGACACCCTGATCGAGCAGCTGATCAAGTCAGTTTCGCGGACACAGTTGAATCAACGAACCCGTGCGCTTGACCGTGCCCTGCTGTGGAACTTCTACGTGATTCCCCACTGGCACATCCGTGCAGACCGCATCCTTTACTGGGACAAGTTCTCACGGCCATCGGCCCCTATTCGCTCTGGCGTGATGACCATGCGGTGGTGGTACGATCCGCTCAAGGCCGCTGCCTTGCAAAAAGCTCGCCAGTAACCAGGCCACTTTTCCTGCCAGGACCATTGTGATGGGCTCCTACATCATCCGCCGCCTGCTTCTGATCATCCCGACACTGTTCGCGATNATGGTGGTCAATTTCGCGGTGATCCAGATTGCCCCCGGAGGGCCGGTTGAACAGGTGATAGCCCAACTCACCGGGACGGGGGCTGACATCACCGAGCGNGTCACTCGATCAGGCACGAGTGAAACCCTGGATACAGGCCAAGGTAACAACAGTAATCCAACCTACCGCGGTGCACAGGGGCTGGATCCTGAATTCATCAAGGAACTCGAGAAACAGTTCGGCTTCGACAAACCCTTGCCTGTCCGCTTCGTTGACATGATGAAACGTTACCTGGTGTTTGATTTCGGCGACAGCTTTTTTCGAGACCGTAAGGTGACCGAACTGGTGTTGGACAAAATGCCAGTCTCGATCTCCCTGGGCCTGTGGACGACGTTACTGGTCTACTTGATCTCCATTCCACTTGGCATTCGAAAAGCCATCCGCGACGGCAGTCGTTTCGATATCTGGACCAGCAGCATCATCATTCTCGGTACCGCGATTCCCTCGTTTTTGTTCGCCGTATTTCTCTTGGTCATNTTTGCTGGGGGAAGCTACCTGGACTGGTTCCCTCTGGCCAGATTAACCGGCGAGAACTGGGATAGCCTGTCCTGGCCTGCCCGCATTGTCGATTATTTCTGGCATCTGGCACTGCCGGTGTTGGCCATGACNATCGGCGGTTTTGCGACCTTGACTATGCTGACCAAGAATTCGTTCATGGACCAGATTAATCAGCAGTATGTGCTAACGGCGCGCGCCAAAGGCTTAACCGAACACCGCGTGCTCTACGGACATGTTTTCCGTAATGCCATGTTGATTGTCATTGCCGGGTTCCCGAGCGCCTTCGTTGGCATTTTGTTCACCGGCTCACTGCTGATTGAAATCATCTTTTCGCTTGACGGCCTGGGTTTACTGGGCTTCGAGGCGGCTTTCGCTCGCGACTACCCGGTCATGTTTGGCACACTGTTCTTTTTTTCCCTTTTAGGCNTGGGCTTGAACCTGGTGGGTGACCTGATGTACATGGTTATCGACCCTAGAATCGATTTTGAAAGTCGCGAGGTATGAACGTGGCTTCGATTCGACTCACACCCCTGACCCGCCGCCGGCTGCACCGCTTCCGCGCCAACCGAAGGGGTTGGTGGTCACTATGGATTTTTGTCATTCTTTTTATCGCGACCCTACTGGCCGAGGTAATCGCCAACGACAAGCCCTTCCTGGTTTACTTCAAGGGCGATGTCTACTTCCCTATCGTTAAGGCCTATTCCGAAACCACTTTTGGCGGTGACTTTCTCACGGAAGCTGACTACCGTAGCCCTTACCTCAGCGAACTGATCGAGCGCGACGGCTGGACTGTGTGGCCTATCGTGCGCTATCACCATCGCACGGTCGCGTGGGACCTACCGGTTCCCGCGCCGGCGCCGCCAGATCGAAATCACTGGCTAGGTACGGACGACCAGGCACGCGATGTGCTGGCCCGAGTGATTTACGGTTTCAGAATTTCAGTGCTTTTTGGATTCGCCTTGACCTTCATCAGCGCAGTCATTGGTGTCTCAGCCGGCGCAGTCCAAGGATATTTTGGCGGCTGGATTGATCTTATCTTTCAGCGCTTCATCGAAATCTGGTCGGGCCTGCCGACCCTCTATCTATTAATTATTCTTGCCAGTGTTGTCGAGCCCAATTTCTGGTGGCTACTGGGTCTATTACTGCTGTTCTCATGGATGGGGTTCGTCGGGGTGGTGCGAGCGGAGTTCCTGCGTGCCAGGAACTTTGAGTACGTGCGTGCCGCCCAGGCATTGGGTGTCAGTAACCTTGCCATCATGTTTCGCCATCTACTGCCCAATGCCATGGTCGCCACGATCACCTTTATTCCGTTCACTCTGGCCGGCTCGGTCACTGTCCTGACATCACTCGATTTTCTCGGCATCGGGCTGCCTCCGGGTTCTGCCTCGCTCGGTGAGCTCCTCGCCCAAGGGAAAGCCAACCTGCAGGCACCGTGGCTTGGCCTGGCCGGATTTTTCACCATCGCACTCATGCTGACCTTGTTAATTCTGATCAGCGAGGCAGTTCGCGATGCCTTTGATCCAAGAAAACAGATCAACTGACTGCACCCGTCATGTCGAATCCCGCCTCGTTACTGTCTATTCAGGATCTGTCGATCAGTTTTTCAAGCGACGATGGGGTTGTTAATGCCGTCCATTCGCTCTCGCTGCGAGTGGAGCGAGGGGAGACCGTTGCCCTCGTCGGCGAAAGTGGCTCAGGCAAGTCAGTGACGGCGCTATCTGTGTTGGGGCTGCTGGCACCTAACGCTCGCTATGAAAGCGGCCACATTCGTTTCAAGGGCGACGAGTTGCGTGGGGCCGATAATGAGACGTTGCAACAGATTCGTGGCAACCGGATTAGCATGATCTTTCAAGAGCCGATGACATCACTTAATCCGCTGCACGTAGTAGAGAAACAACTGACTGAAACGCTCCTGCTACACAAACGTCTTGATGCCACCGCTGCCCGGCAGCGCAGTCTCGAACTGCTNCGACGCGTNCGCATCCAGACACCCGAGGAAAAACTGCAAGCGTATCCACACCAATTATCGGGTGGACAACGCCAACGCGTGATGATTGCGATGGCACTGGCCAACGAGCCTGATCTTTTGATCGCGGACGAGCCCACCACAGCAGTCGATGTGACCGCCCAGGCACAAATTCTGATGTTGTTACAGGATCTTCAGCGTGAATTCGGCATGGCTGTGCTGCTGATCACGCACGACCTTGGAGTCGTCAGACGAGTGGCAGATCGAATGTACGTGATGCGAGCCGGTCGCATCGTCGAATCCGGTAGTCGCGATCAGGTATTCAACACACCACAACAAGCCTATACCCGGACCTTGATCGATGCAGAACCACCGACACGAGAAACCGTGGCCGATGACACGGCAGCGATCGTGCTTCGAGGCGAGAACATCCGCGTGTGGTATCCCATCAAACGTGGAATGCTGCGTCGCACCGTAGGACACGTTAAAGCCGCTAACGGCATCAGCNTGTTAATTCGAGCCGGCCACACCATCGGCATTGTGGGCGAAAGTGGATCNGGNAAGTCTACGCTCGCATTGGCCCTGTTAAGACTGNTTGAAAGCCGCGGAGAAATCGAGTTTCTCAACCAACCGATCCATCAATTCAACAGCCNCCAACTGAAACCTCTGCGCAAACAGATACAGATCGTATTTCAGGATCCTTACGGCAGCCTCAGCCCACGATTGTCAGTGGCACAAATAGTCGCAGAAGGTCTACGCGCGCATCAAATCGGTAACGCCGAGACCCATGACGCACAGGTGGTCGATGCGCTAACCGAGGTGGGGCTCGATCCCGATACTCGCCACCGTTATCCCCATGAGTTTTCCGGCGGTCAGCGGCAACGTATCGCGCTCGCACGCGCGATGATTCTTAAACCCCGTTTGCTGATCCTGGATGAACCGACTTCGGCGCTCGATCGAGCAGTCCAGGCGCAGATGATTACCCTCCTCACACAACTCCAGAAAAAACACGGCCTGGCTTATCTCTTTATCAGCCATGACTTGAAGGTGGTGCGTGCCTTAAGTGACGAGATCATTGTGATGCGCGAGGGAGAAGTGGTCGAGTACGGCACTGCAAGCCGGGTACTTCAAAATCCCCAAAGCCCCTACACGCGTGCCCTGGTAACCGCTGCGTTCGATCTTTCCGTCAGCGAGGAAAACGCCGTCGCCCAGTAATGCTTCAAGCGGCTTCGCGCTGCTGCCAGTCTTGAATGATGCGCATCAAACGATCGAGCCCATCGGTTAAGGCCGCCGGGCCCGGTTGAAGAATCTCCGCCGACTTGATCTCGTGAAGATCGCCCTTGGCAACTGCGGGGATGGCCTGCCAACCCGGCCGAGCGGCCACCTTTTCAGGCCGAAACTTCTTGCCACACCACGAGCCGATGATGATATCTGGCGCCCGACGAACGATCTCCTGTGAATCAGCAATGATCCGACCTGCCCCACCCGGCGAAGCGGCGAGTTCCGGAAAAATATCGTCCCCGCCGGCGATGCCGATTAATTCCGACACCCAGCGAATGGCCGAGATAGGGGGATCATCCCATTCCTCAAAATAAACCCGCGGTCGACGATGCTGCTGACTCGATACCGCGCGACACCGTGCAATTCGACCTGAATAATCGCGCACCAAGGACTCGGCCCGTACCTGCGCCCCCACCAGACCACCCAAGATACGGATCAAACTCAGAATCTCATCAACCGAGCGGTGATTAAATACCAGCACCGTCATACCCTGCCGAATCAAGTCTGCTGCAATGTCGGCCTGGAGATCGGAAAATCCAAGCACCAAGTCCGGCTTCAGCGCCACGATCCGTTCAATCTTGGCGCTAGTGAATGCCGACACTTTGGGTTTTTCACGCCGTGCACGCGGCGGACGAACGGTAAAACCCGAGATACCGACNATTCTGTCTTCCTCTCCCAGNAGATANAGTATTTCAGTNGTCTCCTCGGTCAGNCACACGATGCGCTGTGGCAAGCTAGCACTCAAGAATATTCACTCAATGGCACGNGAAGAAATGCTAGGATAGCGCAATCATCCGCTTTGTTGTGTGGTCCCAGTTCGTCGCTGCATTACTCGCTACCCGGTCGCCCCACAATACCTCATCGCTTGCACTGATACGCCTGTCTCTGGCGATGCATGATCCATGAACCGTTCAAGACGCAACTTCATTAAATATGGAATTTATATTGGCGGGACCGTTGCCGGCACCGCCGCGTGGATGCGTGGTGTTCGCTATCCCGGACTCCAGTTCGAACCGGTCGATATTCAGACGGTACACCGCGTCAACGACGCCGTGTGGCGCGCTGACGGTGCCTTTCCCCTCGAGGGCGGAACCAGTCTCTCGACCTGGCGGGCCCACAGTCCGGAACCCAAAGTAGTAATCATGGGTAGTGGTGAATTTGAATTTCAGATCAACAACATTCACCGCCAGGCAACGCTCCAACCCGTCGGTGACGGCATTGTTATTGATGAAAACAAAAACGGGCTCTCACGGCGCGTCCGCGGCACCCTGGGCTCATCCCCATTGGCGCTTGAGTGGCGATTTCCCGACACGAAGAACTACCGATTCGCCGCTATCGGTGACACNGGCGGCGATGAAGAATTGCGCTGGGTCCTGGCACGCAGCGAGCAACTCGGCGCAGCGTTTCTCCTGCACCTTGGCGATTTCAACTACCAAGCGGGGGACTACGACCGCGCCCAGGCCGCCTTTGACGAAGCCGCTATCCCCACTTACATAACCTTCGGCAACCACGATTATCGTGCGCCGGGGGAAAATAACCTGATTGACGTATTTACTCGGCGACTGGGACCGCTCAACCATGCGTTCACGCTCGGCGGCATTCAGTTCATCAACCTTGATACCGCCGCCAATACGTTGCCCTTCAGCGCGGGCAACCGCGGTCGACTACTCAACCAACTATCGGCATCAACACCGGGCGTGCGGCAACGCATCGCCTTCCATCACCGCCCCCTGATCGATCCACGAGACGAACCCGAAGGCGGCAGCGCCCACGATATCGGTGGTTTGGGCGAAGGTCGCTGGCTACACCAGCGACTGCGCAAACTCGGTGTCGACACCGTGCTCAATGGNCATATTCATATGAAGTTAGAGTTCGATGACGAAGGCCTCTTCACTTACATCTCGGGGCAGGGACTGGCACATGCCGATATCGTGAACAAAAGCNGGCGCCAGGTCGCACAAATTCTGCTCGGTGACGTTACACCGAATGAACCGACCAACTTTCAGTGGGCAGCATTAGAAATGCCTCTCATCGCACACTGTAACGAACGCCTGAAAAAAATCCTGGAAAAAAGTGGTCGCGGTGATTTAACAAAGGCTCTCGCCCAAGCGTGTCAACGCAGCTGAGACCGGCGTGCCTACCGCGGCAGGCCTTACCCCGACAGGTAATCCATCGCCGCTGTCACGCCACCACGCTGGTGTGCAATCCCCGAGGCGGCAAGACCCATCTCGACGCCACCCAGCGTACCGATCAACATTAAGTCGTTAAAATCGCCCAGGTGGCCAATGCGAAAAACGCGGCCGGACAGACGTCCAAGACCATTGCCCAGCGACATGTTAAACCGTTCCAGCACTGTCGCGCGAAACGCGTCTGCATCAACACCTTCAGGCAACTGCACGGCCGTCAGAGAATGACTACGAGCGGCGCTGTCGAGACACAACAGTTCGAGTTGCCAGGCCGCTACAGCGCGACGAGTCGCCTCAGCCAGACGGCGATGGCGCTCAAACACGTTCTCGAGCCCTTCATCCAACAGCATGCTCAGCGCCTCGCGCAACCCATACAGAAGATTGGTCGCTGGTGTGTAGGGGAAAAAACCGTTGTTGTTGGCATCAAGCATGTCCTGCCAGTTCCAGTAAGCCCGTGGCAAGTTTGCGTCTAGCGATGCCGCNAGCGCCTTATCACTCACCGCATTAAATCCAAGGCCTGGTGGCAACATCAGNCCCTTCTGCGATCCACCGACCGTCACATCGACCCCCCATTCATCATGGCGGAAGTCAATCGAAGCCAGCGAAGAGATGGTATCAACCATAAACAGAGCCGAATGCCTTGTCTCATCTATCACAGCACGCACCGCGGCTACATCTGACATCGCACCCGTTGAGGTCTCGTTATGAACAACACATACCGCCTTGATGCGGTGGTCCACATCCTTCGCCAGCGCTTCACCGATGGCAACTGGATCGACTGGATGGCGCCAGTCACTTGGCAGCAACTGGGCATCAAGCCCCAACCGTTTCGCAATGCCATACCATAACTGAGCAAAATGCCCNGTCTCATACATCAACACTCGATCACCGGCCGAAAGGGTATTAACCAACGCGGCTTCCCAAGCCCCGGTACCCGAAGAGGGAAAAACCACGACCTTNGAGCGGGTTTGGAAAACTTGNCCTAACCCGCTCAGCACATCCGCCGTCAGGTCACGAAACTCGGGTCCCCGATGATCAATTGTCGGCTGCTGAATGGCATTCAGTACNCGNTCAGGCACATTGGTCGGGCCCGGTATCTGCAGGAAATGACGACCACTGTTTCGGCGTTGGTTCACTGATGCGTTCCTCGATTCGCGTTGCCGTTAACCGATTGGCTCTCGGGGCGCGCTAGACTATCACTTGTTCGAGGCGCTACGCACTTTAACGTATGGCAAAACATTTCTTTTTAATTTACTTGTCTCGTCGAACGGGCCCATGACATTTTACGCCGACTCGCCGCTCACCCGCCGCATCGGCGAGCAGCATCTGGCTCAGCGGTTGCAACAGGCAATCGAAGGCGAAGTTTTGTTCGATGCCTTCAGTAGAGGGCGTTACAGCACCGATGCATCTATCTACCAAGTCGAACCCATCGGCGTGGTCACTCCTCGAAGCGAGAACGATATTGCTGCGATTGTCACGATCTGCCGTGAAGAGGGAGTCCCCTTGTTGGCGCGTGGGGCAGGCACATCACAGTGTGGCCAAACGGTTGGTCTTGCCCTGGTTATGGATGTTTCCCGACACCTAAACCAGGTTTTAACCTTTGAGCCCGATCAGAGAAACGTCACCGTCCAACCTGGCATTGTGCTCGACGAGTTGAATGCGTTCCTAAAACCCCATGGGTTATGTTTTCCGATCGACGTCTCAACCGCGAGTCGTGCCACCCTGGGCGGTATGACGGGAAACAACAGCTGCGGGGCTCGCTCCACTCGTTATGGTCTGATGCGGGCCAACGTACTTGCCATTGATGCAACGCTAGCAAATGGCGACCAGGAACATTTTGGACCACTGCCAGCGGATCGTAATGACATTCAAGGTTCACCGGCATTTCGACGCATGGCNAGACAACTGCTGGATCTTGCACAACGGGAAGCCACCACCATCATGGATGGCTTTCCCAAAGTACACCGGCGCGTGGGTGGATATAACATCGATGCCTTGGCACCGAGTAGCGAGAGCACTGGGCACAACATGGCCCAGCTCCTGGTTGGCTCGGAAGGAACACTGGCGCTGTCACGCCGCATTCAACTCAAACTCCACCCTATACCCGCGCAGCGTGTGCTGGGGGTTTGCCATTTCTCGACCTTCTACGCTGCCATGGATGCGACCCGCCACCTGGTCACTCTAGATCCCGAGGCGGTAGAACTGGTTGATCACACCCTGATGCAACTGGCCCGCGACATTCCGCTTTTCCGCGACACACTCGACACCTTCGTTCGAGGCGAACCCGCGGCCCTCCTGCTGGTCGAGTTTGCAGGNGCCGAACTTGACCCGTTACTGACGCAACTTGATCGATTGAATGAGATGCTCGGTGACCTTGGATTCCCCGATGCCCTGGTCAAGGTGACCGACCCGGTGCAACAGCATCAGGTATGGGAAGTGCGTAAGGCCGGGCTGAATATCATGATGTCGATGAAAGGCGAGGGGAAACCGGTGTCATTTATCGAAGATTGCGCCGTGCCGCTCGAGCATCTTGCGGACTATACGGATCGATTAACCGAGATTTTCCATCGCCACGGCACCACAGGCACCTGGTATGCCCACGCATCGGAGGGGTGCTTGCACGTGCGCCCCATCCTCAACATGAAGGAGACAGGCGATGTAAAGAAGATGCGCTCGATTGCAGAAGAAGCCTTCGCCATGGTTCGGGAATACAAAGGCTCCCATTCGGGAGAACACGGCGACGGTATCGTGCGCTCAGAGTTCCATCGGCCCATGTTCGGTCAACCACTGGTTGAGGTCTTTGGCAAGATCAAACGAACCTTTGATCCTGAGGGATTGCTGAATCCAGGAAAAATCGTTGATCCGCCACGGATGGATGATCGATCTCTTTTTCGTTACCAACCGGACTATGACGCACAGCCAATCACCACCGCATTCGACTGGTCTTCATGGGGCGGCTTCTCGAGTGCCATCGAGATGTGCAATAACAATGGTGCCTGTCGCAAGCGGGACGCGGCAGTGATGTGCCCCTCTTACCGCGCCACAGGTGACGAGAAAGACTCCACTCGCGGGCGCGCAAACACGTTGCGTCTGGCCCTGTCCGGTCAACTCGGACCGAATGCACTGACTTCACCTGACATGGCAGAAAGCATGGCGCTGTGTGTTGGCTGCAAAGCCTGTCGCCGCGAGTGTCCAACNGGTGTCGACATGGCGCGGATGAAAACCGAGTATCTCGCCCAACAGATAACCACCTCGGGTCTTGCACTGCGTGACCGATTGATTGCTTACCTGCCCCGCTACGCACCCGTGGCGGCACGGCTGGCCCGACTGATCAACGGCGCCGCCCAACTACCGGGTGCGCCATTGCTACAGGAAAAACTCGCCGGGTTTAGCCGACATCGCGCGTTACCGCGCTGGCACACCGGAACACCTTTGCCGCGCTCACTGTCACCACCCGCAGGAGACGGCCCTGAAGTGGTTGTTCTCTTTGATACCTTTACCCGTTACTTCGAACCTGACAACGGCCATGCCCTCATCTCGGTACTGCGAAAACTCGGCTGCCGTGTACACATCGCAGGCGACGTCAATGCGCGCCCACTTTGTTGTGGACGTACTTTTCTTAGCGCGGGACTGATTGATGAAGCACGCACTGAAGCGCATCGCTTGATNTCTGCGTTAACACCGCACCTCAAACGCGGTATCCCGATCATTGGGCTTGAGCCATCGTGCCTACTCACTTTGCGCGATGAATACCCGGCATTACTCACAGCGCCCCTAACCAACGAGTTATCCGAGCAATCGCTGTTGCTAGAGGAGTTTATCGCGCGGTCGCACGAACAGCTGCGTTTTGATTTCGAAACCAATGCGCCCTGTCGAGTGGCCATTCACGGACACTGCCATCAGAAAGCCTTTGCCACGCTAGACGCAATGACTTCAACACTGCAACTGTTTCCGGGTATTGAAACGGAATTCATTACTTCCAGCTGCTGCGGAATGGCCGGTGCGTTTGGTTATCAGCGTGAAACTTACGGCGTCTCTCTCCAAATGGCGGAACTATCGCTATTGCCTGCTATTCGCAAATTACCGGATGCCGCCGTGATCCTCGCCAATGGCACCAGCTGCCGGACACAGATTGTGCACGGCACGGGTCGCCAGGCGCTGCATTTAGCGGTACTGCTCGATCAACGCCTAACCGGCCATTAGCGCCCGAAAAACTGCCGGGGCGTGTACCATAGTCGCTCCTGTTATTTAAACCATTCATTGGATCATTGACCATGCCCTATGCCAAGACGCCCGATGGTGTACAACTTCACTATGAAGAAAGCGGCGAAGGCCAGACGATTGTCTTTGTGCACGAATTCGCCGGCGATCATCGCAGCTGGGAAGCACAGATGCGGTACTTCTCACGCCGCTACCGCTGCGTTGCGTACAGCGCTCGAGGCTACACCCCCTCAGACATTCCGTCCAAAGGATCGATGTACTCACAGGACATCGCCCGTGACGACATACTCGCTATTCTCGATCATCTGGACGTCGAAAAAGGCCACATCGTCGGCCTGTCAATGGGCGGCTTTGCCACCTTGCATTTCGGCATTCACTATTCCGAGCGCGCTCACTCGCTGGTCGTCGCCGGCTGTGGGTACGGTGCGGAACCTGATCGTCGAACACAGTTTCGCGAAGAGACTGAAAAGGTCGCCGAGATGATCCAATCCAGCACGGGCGATGCTTTTGCCGAACAATATGCGCAAGGACCCACCCGCGTGCAATTCCAGAACAANGATCCCCGCGGCTGGGCNGACTTTCGTGACCAACTGGCNGAACATTCCCTCGACGGGGCNGCANTCACCATGCGCGGTGTGCAAAGNNAACGTCCCTCGTTGTTTGATCTTGAAGCGGACCTGCGCGAAATCACCGTACCCATGTTAGTCCTCACAGGCGACGAGGACGAACCCTGCCTGATCCCCAACATTTACTTAAAACGCACGGTCCCTTCAGCAGCGCTCCAGATTCTTCCCAATACCGGCCACACCATTAATATTGAAGAGCCCGCTGCGTTCAACGCAGCCGTATCAGATTTTCTTGCTCAGGTTGAAGCAGGGCGCTGGCCCCAGCGAGACCCGCGCTCGACGGGAACGTCTATCATCGGCATGCGTTGAGGAGGCTATCTAGCGGTTCGGTATACCCAGTTCCTCGAGATTCGTCAGCGTCTCCGTCAGGCTATGGACAGCACCCCACCCGACCTGAATCATCTCGATTGCCGGTGCATGGAGATGCGGCAAGGTGGTGCCAGTAGCCTCCTCAACAACAATCGGTTTGATATCGCGGTAATACGCATCCTTGCTGGTTGCAGCCACGCATTGATTGGTCAGAACGCCAACGACGAGGACCGTGCGTACGCCAAGTCCTCGTAGCAGGAGTTCCAGATTGGTACCGTAAAACGCGCTCAGACGATTCTTGTGAATTCGCCAATCACCCGCTGCCGGTTCGAGTTCCTCTAGAATCTGGTAACCCCAGGTCCCAATGCGGAGCCCCCCTTCTGCCAGAAATGGCCGCATCTCGAGGAATAGCCCACCGTCGCTTTCATTGTGAAACCCGTGTTGCGTCCAGATGACGGGAATCCGCTTCGCCCGGGCAGATTGAACCAACGCTCGAGTCGGCTCAATAGTGCGGCGCATGTGGCTGATGTCAACGCCATTCGCACCATACCAACCTTCCGGGTGGAGAAAATCATTCTGGGGATCAATCACTAACAACGCAGTGGCACCCAGTTCAAGGCCCCAAGCCATGGTGGGAAAGTGCGGGTCAGCTGAAAGAGACATCCAATTCACTCCTCAACGAGATGAACAGCAAGATTAGTAGAGCGCCCAACAATACCTTAGTCAACCCGCTGACCCAGACAACCGCTTATCCGCATCAATGCGTTGGCACCAGCGAAGGCGACCAAAGCCAAACACGGTCCGCAGCGGTGATACACTGCCGGGCCGTTTTCATCTGGCCATTGACGACCGTGTTCTCCTCACAAGACCCCGATTACCACTATCCCTCACGGCGTTCCTCTGTTCACGCCCGTAATATCGTCGCGACGTCACAGCCCCTGGCAACCCAGGCCGGGCTAACCGCGTTGGACAGGGGCGGCAACGCCGTGGATGCGGCCATTGCAAGCGCCATCACCTTAACGGTAGTCGAACCCACTATGAACGGCATCGGCAGCGACGCATTTGCCATTGTCTGGGATGGCCAAGACCTGCATGGACTGAACGCTTCTGGCCGTTCCCCAGCCGCCTGGACACCCGCACGATTTAACCAATACAAAGAAATGCCCTGGCCGGGCTGGGACTGTGTCACTGTGCCAGGCGCCGTCGATGCCTGGGTGCAGCTATCGGAACGCTTTGGCGTGCTGCCATTTGATGACCTGTTTGAGGCTGCCATTCGGGCGGCGAACGACGGATTTGCTGTAAGCCCCGTCATTGCTGCCCAATGGGCAAAGGACGCACGCAACTTCTCTCACCTACCCGCCTTTGCCGACACCTTTCTACCCGGTGGCACNGCGCCGCGCGCCGGCGACATATTCCGGTGCCAGGACCAGGCCAGAACCTTGGAAGAGATTGCCCGAACCCACGGCGAAAGCTTCTATCGGGGCCCTTTGGCTGAAGCCATGGCTACCGATGCACAAACCCACGGCGCCGACATGACCCTGCGTGACCTGGCAGATCACAAGAGTCACTGGGTCGANTGTATCTCCCAGGACTTCAGGGACCTTTCCATTCATGAGATTCCGCCCAATGGGCAAGGAATCGCCACGCTGGTGGCGCTCGGTATCCTCGAACATCTCGATTTTGAGGCTCACCCGCTTGACTCCGCCGACAGCATTCACCTGCAGTTGGAGGCGATGAAAATCGCCTTCGCCGAAACTCATCGCCACGTCGCTGATCCAGAATCAATGGAAGTCACGGTTGCTGAGTTACTCAACCCGGATCAACTGGCACGGCGGGCAGCGTCAATTGATCCTGTCAAATCCAGCACTCCAAGTGCTGAGATTCGACCTGACCACGGCACCATTTACCTGAGCACTGCCGATCAAAACGGTATGATGGTTTCATACATCCAGTCCAATTTCACCGGTTTCGGCTCAGGCATTGTGGTTCCAGGCACCGGCATCAGCCTGCAGAGCCGCGGTCGAGGTTTCGTTCTTCAGCCGGGTCACGCGAATGAGGTCGGTGGTGGTAAACGTCCGTACCACACCATTATTCCCGCCTTTATCACGCGCCAGGGAGAACCGGTCGCCAGTTTCGGAGTGATGGGCGGGCACATGCAGCCGCAGGGCCACCTGCAGATGGTGTTGCGAATGTTCTGCCAGGGGCTATCGCCGCAGCAAGCGCTTGATGCACCACGCTGGTTCGTTGCCACCGACTTCTCTGTATGGCTAGAGCCCGGGCTGTCCTCATTGCGCTCCGATCTGGAAGCACGAGGCCATCGTTTCGTCGATCCGAACAAAGAAGGCGTGTTTGGTGGTGGCCAAATCATTGTCCGCGCGCCCGGAGGTTACGTGGCAGGTTCCGACCCGCGCAAGGACGGGCTGGCTGGGGGATTCTAGCGAAAGGCACACACGTGGTAACGGAAAGTGCAAACGTTCTAGCTGGCTATACCAGTCGTCGTCAAGCCCTTGCGAGCACACTGTCGGGCCTGCCACCGGGCCCGATGCGACTGCAAAAAGAGACATCAAATCTTTTTCGGACTCGCAACACCAACCCGCATCACGCACTTGATATCAGCGCATTCAGCCATGTTCTGAATATCGATACGGAACGAAATACGATCGAGGTTGAGGGCATGACGCCCTACGCCGATGTCATCTCGGCGTCACTGCAAGTCGGGCTGATGCCCAAGGTCGTACCGCAACTCAAGTCGATCACGGTCGGTGGTGCTATCTCGGGTATTGGCATCGAGTCTTCTTCCTTTCGCTATGGCCTGCCCCATGAGTCTGTCCTTGAAATGGATGTGCTGCTCGCCGGTGGCGATGTTGTCACGTGCACACCCGACAATGCCCACCAGGCTCTCTTTTTTGGAATGCCAAATTCGTACGGGACCCTGGGATACATCCTTCGAGTCAAACTTGAAGCAATACCGGTGAAACCCTATGTGCAACTCACCCACCTCGAATTTGATAACAGCGCGGCTTTCTTTGCGGCAATCGACAAATGGTCCGGCGAGGACATCGATTTTCTAGATGGCTGCGTACTGCAACGCCATCAGCACTTCTTAACCATTGGCCGTTTTGTTGACGAAGCACCCTACGTCAGTGATTACACCCTTCTCGACATCTACTATCAGTCCATCCCCGTGCGCAGCGAGGATTACTTAACCACGAGCGACTACTTGTGGCGCTGGGACACTGACTGGTTCTGGTGCTCAAAGAATCTTTATGTTCAGAGCAAGCCGATTCGACGCCTGCTCGGACGGAAACGATTAAATTCCACCACCTATCAGAAGATCATGCGCTGGAATAGCCGTGTCGGTCTGACTCGACGTCTAAATCGCATGGCCTTGATACACACTGAATCGGTGATTCAGGATGTGGATATCCCGGCAGGCAATGCAGCAGAGTTTCTCGACTTCTTTCACCACGACATCGGCATTCTTCCCATCTGGGTTTGCCCGGTTCGTGCTCGTAACATCAAACAGTCCTTTCCTCTGTTTCCCCTGTCGACGGATTCGCCTTACATCAATTTTGGTTTCTGGGACGCGGTCCGAACACGCCGTCGAAAACCCAGAGGTCATTTCAACCGAATGATAGAAGACAAAGTCACCAACTTCGGCGGCATCAAGTCACTTTATTCCGACGTGTTTTTCTCTCACCGCGTATTTTGGCAAGCGTACAACGGCCCGGTCTACCGCGAACTAAAGGTTCG
>PAWW01000007.1 GCA_002714255.1 Acidiferrobacteraceae bacterium | reverse complement strand
CCGATCTTCAAGATGGGCAGCATTATGTAGGCCTGTATTGCGCCGCACCATGCAGATTCAAAACCGCTTAAGCGCATTGTGGCATCGCGGCATTGATTGAGCCGATTGCGCTCGCCGGGTTGACGGGACTCGCCGTCGGCAGTTTTCTTAACGTGGTGATTCATCGGCTGCCCGTTCGCCTCGGCCTGGTTACCCCTTCGAGTCTTGATGGACCCCGTGCAGATTCGGCATTGGCTCCACATGACCCACCCGGATTGATTCAGCCGGCCTCGCACTGCCCCCAGTGCGGAACTCCGCTCAATTGGCGTGAAAACATCCCCCTCGTCAGTTTTATCATCCAAAAGGGGCGGTGTCGGCATTGCAACACTCGTATCTCTTGGCGCTACCCAGCGGTTGAGTTGTTGTCGGCCTTGATCTCCATGGTGGTGGCCATCGTGCTGGGCACTCAATGGTTTACTGTGCCGGCCTTGCTCTTTAGTTGGGCGCTCATCGTGCTTGCGTTTATCGACATCGAACACTACCTGCTTCCCGATGCGATCACCTTGCCGCTGTTGTGGCTGGGACTACTGGTCAACTGCTTCGCCGGTTTTACCACCCCCCAGGCCGCCATTATCGGGGCGGGAGCAGGCTACCTTGGGCTCTGGCTGGTCTATCATGTTTTCCGCTGGATCACTTCTCGCGAAGGCTTTGGCTACGGCGATTTTAAGATGCTCGCGGCGATTGGCGCCTGGCTGGGTTGGGCCTTGTTGCCATTGGTCCTTTGCATCGCCGCCACCGTTGGTGCGATAACCGGTGGCCTGATGATGCTCATCAGCCGTTCAGGACGGGGTCGAGTCTTGCCGTTTGGGCCATTTCTTGCAGGNGCNGCCTGGTTAGTTCTGTTATTTGGTGATTCGTTTATCTCGGCTTATCTCCTCACCTCCGGCTTGGGCCGTTGAANCGATGTTGCGNGTCGCCCTNACTGGCGGNATTGGCAGCGGTAAAACCACCGTCACCGATCACCTGCAAGTCCTTAANGTACCCGTCCTTGATGCCGATGAGATTTCACGTGCGCTGACCGGCCCTGGCGGTCCGGCAGTTGGACCGATTATCAAACTGTTTGGNGCCCGTATTGCAACCGACCGTGGTGAACTCGATCGACCNGCCCTTCGTTCACGGATATTTNAAAACCCCAAGGCCCGCGAAGATCTCGAAAAGCTACTCCATCCTATGATTCGGGCGGAGATGGCCAACCAAGAAAAGGCGNTCGATTACCCNTACTGNGTGTTTTCGATTCCGCTGCTTCTCGAAACCAACCGTGCCGGAGAATTTGACGCCGTGGTGGTAGTGGATGCACCTGATGNGATNCGTCGANGATGGATCCAGTCACGNAGNGNCCTTGATGCGNATCAAATNGACGCGATATTTAANGNGCAGGCCTCCCGCGNGGAGCGNCTGGCCGTGGCGACTCATGTGCTCCACAACGAAAGCTCCNTCCAAGANCTGCTCCTNCGCATCAATGATCTNCATGTCTGTCTCTTGGCACTGGCTAAGTNCAAAACNCGCGACGCACCTACATGATGACCNAACACTTCGGACGGGTNGTNNGGNACTAGACGGATAAACGTCGCAGCAACTGCNTATTACCCTCAAGAAANTTNAGTGTNTTCAAGGTNGTGGTNTCAGCCCAGCGCAAAANCTGTCCTTCCAAAGCGTCGGGGCGGCCCTCAAAACGGATGACACGCCAGACATCAAGCGCAACCTGTCTGTCCTGATAGGTATGGGTGAATGCAAAAAGATATTCCGCTTCGCGGACAATGACACCCATCTCTTCGCGCCATTCTCGAACCAATGCGTCGAACGCCGATTCGCCGCTTTCAATCTTCCCGCCTGGAAACTCCCACTGCCCACCATAATCCTTGTCGTGTGGACGTTGATCGACCAACAACCGGGCTTCATCGTCCGTCGCGATACCCACCACAACACGCAGTTTAAGCTCAGGTCCGATAGTCGGCATTGATCTCGATATAACCGTGGGTCAGATCACACGTCCAAACGGTTGCCTTGCCACGGCCCTGCCCCAGGTCTACCCCGATATGCACCTCAGGATTTTTCAGATGCAACGCNACCGTAGCCTCGTCATAGTCNNCAAGNCGTTCGCCTTTTTGTGCAATAACGGTGCCGCCCATGCTGATGGACAATGCATTTGAATCAACCACCACGCCAGATTTACCAACCGCCATGACAATCCGGCCCCAGTTTGCATCCTCACCAGCGATCGCGGTCTTTACCAGCGGTGAATTGGCAATACTCAAACCCACGCGGCGTGCCATTCGCCAGGACGACGCACCCGAGACTTCAATCGTCATCAACTTGCTCGCGCCTTCACCGTCACGAACCACCTGTGTCGCAAGCTCCACCATTACCTCATCGAGGACTCGACGAAAGTCTCGCAATTTCGAGTCGTGAGGTGAATTCAACGGGGGATGATGGGATCGACCTGTCGCTACCAGCAAGACGGTATCACTGGTGGATGTATCACTATCCACTGTGATGCTATTAAATGATGTCTCGACGCTCGCCCGCAACATGGCCTGTAGCGCAGCACTCGGGATACGGGCGTCGGTAAACAAGAATGCCAGCATAGTGCCCATATTCGGTGCAATCATGCCAGAGCCTTTTGCAATACCGCCGAGCGTGATCTCATAGCCATCGATCTCACAGCGCCGCCATGCGCCCTTAATGAAGGTGTCGGTAGTGCAGATTGCACGGGCCGCTGAACGCCACCCGCCTGGCGCCAGCGCCTCCACCATTTGCGGCATTGCCCCGGTCAACCGATTCAAAGGCAGGGGCTCGCCGATGACACCAGTCGATGCGACAAAAACCTGATTCCTCAGACAACCAAGTGCCTGGGCCGCGGCCGCGGCCGTAGCTCGCACCGCCTCCTCACCAGCAAGGCCGGTAAATGCATTCGCATTCCCGCTGTTCACCACCAGACCTCGAATCCGGCCCCGACTCAACTGCTCCCGACACCACACAACCGGCGCTGCCGCTGTCGTTGAGCGCGTAAACACACCGGCAACGCTCGACCCGCGCGCACATTCCGCCAGCAACAAGTCCTGTCGGCGGGCATGCTTAATTCCAACTGACCGTGTCGTCAAACGCACTCCGGCTATCGGTGGAATGCGGGGAAACATACTCGGTGCCAGTCGTGATCGTGATGACCGCTTCATTCAGAACGCCCGCCTTTTGGCCGCGACCCCAGGGGGGGAAAGACGTCAGGCCCGTCCATGACAATGTTTGTATTTCTTTTCGGACCCGCATGGGCAGGACTGATTGCGGCCAACCTTGGGGACGGCTCTCATGTAGGGTTCCATGTGACTTCCTTGTGCAGAGGAAGTGGCCAGACCCTCCTGCCCCTTTGCGACCTCCGGCTGCCCCTCTCCTGACATCTGCCCGGCATCGTCATGTACCAGTTCGATCTGCCGATTACCTCTGGCACGACGCTCGCTTTCCAATTCCGTCACCTCTGCCTCAGTCTGAATTTCAATCTTGGACAAAATCGTCACGACGTCTCTCTTCACGTCATCTAGCATTGCCGTAAACATCTCAAACGCTTCCCGTTTGTATTCCTGGCGCGGATTCTTCTGAGCGTAACCCCGCAGACCAATTCCTTGCCGCAAATGATCCATCTGGGCCAGGTGATCTTTCCATTTCTCATCCAGCACTCGCAACATAACGGCTTTTTCAAGATGGCGAATTACCGGCGCACCCACAGCGGCCTCCTTGATTGCATAAACCTCCGTAATTTCATCTTCAATTCGGTCGCGCAGTCGTTCTTCATACAAGGCATCATCATTCGATAACCATTCAGCCAATGGCAACTGTTGGCCAAACTGAGTCGCCAATTGTTGCTCGAGTCCAGCGACATTCCATTGTTCTTCAAGGCTTTCCTTAGGAACATACTCATCGATCGACTCATTCAGGACTTCTTTACGCATGGTTATCACATGATCAGACACATCCTCCAATGTCATTAGTTGGTCTCGTTCTGTATAGACCACCTTGCGTTGCTCATTAGCAACATCATCATATTCAAGTAGTTGCTTCCTAATGTCGAAGTTACGTCCCTCGACCTTCTTCTGGGCATTTTCTATCGCACGGGTTACCCAATTGTGTTCGATGGCTTCACCTTCTTCCATGCCCAGTTTTTCCATCAGACCAGNAACGCGACCAGACCCGAAGATCCGCATCAAGTTGTCTTCCATTGATAGATAAAANCGACTCGAGCCNGGATCNCCTTGCCGACCACATCGGCCACGCAACTGGTTGTCGACTCGCCGGGACTCGTGCCGTTCTGTGCCCAAAACATGCAGGCCACCTGCATCGATCACACTCTGGTGACGTTGCTGCCAGGCAGCCCGGGCCGCATCCATATCCTCATCGGCAGAAAACCCTGCGAGTTCCATTTCGAGATTGCCNCCCAGAACAATATCGGTACCCCGACCGGCCATGTTGGTCGCGATCGTGACTGCACCTGGCCGGCCTGCCTCGGCGATAATTTGTGCTTCACGTTCATGGTTTTTTGCGTTAAGCACTTCGTGATCTATCTGCTCTGCTGTCAGCTGCGCTGACAGGGATTCAGATGTCTCGATTGACGCCGTGCCTACCAGAACCGGCTGGTTACTATCCCTACACGCCTTAACACCATTGACAATAGCGCTGAATTTTTCACCATCCGTGCGATAGACCAGGTCCGGATAATCATCCCGAATCATCTGCTGGTTAGTCGGCATCACCACCACCTCAAGACCGTAGATCTGCTGAAACTCAGCGGCCTCGGTATCGGCAGTACCGGTCATTCCAGCGAGTTTGCCGTAGAGACGGAACAAATTCTGAAAGGTGATTGAAGCAAGCGTCTGATTTTCGGGCTGTATTGTGACCCCTTCCTTTGCTTCGACCGCTTGGTGTAATCCCTCAGACCAGCGGCGCCCGGGCATCATTCGACCTGTGAATTCATCGACGATCACAATACTATCGTCCTGAACGATGTAATCCACATTGCGTTGAAAAAGCGAATGGGCCCGCAGTGCGGCATAGACATGATGCATCAGCGTAATGCTCCCGACATCATAAAGACTGGTGTTGTCTGAGAGCAGTCCGGCACCTGATAAAAGTTCCTCTGAGCGCTCAAAGCCCTCATCAGTCAGAAATACCTGCCTTGCCTTTTCGTCAACAGAAAAATCACCAGGCCCATCCTCGATCTCCTGCCGCGTTAGTTGCGGAACTACCTGGTCAATCTGAAGGTACAGATCGGTGCTGTCGTCCGCTGGGCCTGAAATAATCAGTGGGGTACGCGCTTCATCAATGAGAATCGAATCAACCTCGTCGACGATCGCAAAATCGAGTGGTCCCTGGACACGATCTTCATCACTGAAAGCCATGTTGTCACGTAGGTAATCGAATCCAAACTCGTTGTTGGTTCCATACACCACATCACTGTCATAGGCTTCCTTCTTCGCAGCTTGGTCTTGGCCGGAAACCACCACACCAACGCTTAAACCAAGGAATCGGTAGATCGGGGCCATCCACTGTGCATCGCGGCGAGCCAAGTAATCGTTAACCGTGACCACATGAACCCGCTTGCCATCGACAGCCGCCAGGTACACAGGCAATGTCGCTGCCAGGGTTTTTCCTTCCCCAGTACGCATTTCAGCAATTCTTCCGTCGTACAACACCATCCCACCAACCAACTGCACATCGAAATGGCGCATGTCGAGCGTTCTTCGCGAAACCTCCCGAACCACGGCGAAGGCCTCCGGTAAAATGACGTCGATACTGTCGCCATCGCGCAGTCGAACTTTTAATTTCGTAGTTTTTGTAGCAAGTGCGTCGTCGCCAAGCGCAATCAAACCCTCCTCGAGGGCGTTGATCTCCGCCACGGTCTTGTCCAAACGCTTAAGCAGTCGCTGATTGCGACTGCCGAATACTCGGGTTAATGTGGTGCTGAACATGAAATAGAAATGTAATTGATCGTGATTGGTATTCTGGCCCAAACATCAACACCCAAGTCAAAAGTCTGCCGTTTATTCACAAGATTAAATATTATTTCTTGGCCAGGCGACAGAGCAACCGATATGATAGGCCTGACTCGCACCGTGTCCACCCGTTCTGTGTTGGCCAGTTCTTGAATTTTATCATGACCGATTCTACCTTCCGTCCCGCAAAACACTTTGTGCACTCAATTAGCGCAACACANTCGTTGAAAACTGATNAAAACGAGGCCAATGTNTGGCAGCGCGCCGTTGGNGAAAACCTNGCCCNCCATACGTCAGCCCAAATCAAAGATNACGANCTCNTGGTGCTTGCNGACTCTCCNGTCTTCGCACACGCCGTTCGCANNAAGACNGTCTCGATTTTGNAATANTTTNGCCGAACNGGGTTACNAATGAAACGACTGCGAATCCGCACACGCCCGCCACGGGTTCCACCGCCTCCNACAACTCGCCATCGTCGCCTCAGCCCNTTNACCTCGACCGTGGGGAATCTTCTACAGNAAAGCGCTGCCAGCATACGAGATGACGAACTGCGCGCTGCACTCCTGCGCCTTGCTCGTCACGCTCAAAGCAAAGACACTGATTGAGGGAACAGCCACGCGAGGGCGATATCAGTCGACCCTAGAACCCCTTGCGAAAAAAGCGAGCCGCACGAAGGCGAGCGCTCCAGCGAACCTCTCTAACCTAGCAAACGATTTCAGTGGGCAACGAGTGGTTGCAAGTACCGTACTGGCGCGCTGTCGACATCATCGAAAGAAACGTACTCCCACGCACTCTCGGTTTCCAACAACCGTCGCAACAATCTATTATTCATGCTATGGCCGGACTTGTGTGCACTGAACGCACCGACCAGTAGATGACCCAGCAAGTACAGATCACCAACGGCATCAAGAATCTTNTGCTTCACGAACTCATCACGATAACGAAGGCCTTCATCATTCAAGATATGAAAAGCGTCCATCACGATCGCGTTATCAAGACTCCCACCCCTGGCCAGGCCCGCTTCTTGAAGTGCCTCCACCTCATCGAGAAAGCCAAATGTACGGGCACGACTGACATCCTTAATAAACGATGATTCTAAAAAATCGATGCTGGCATGCTGTTGGGATGACTGCACTGCCGGATGATCAAAATCGATCGTGAGATCCACCTTGAAGCCATCATACGGATCAAATTTTGCCCATTTATCCCCGTCGCGAANTTCCACGGACTGCTTAATGCGAATAAATTNCTTGGGTGCTCTTTGTTCTTCGATACCAGCTGATTCAATTAAAAACACNAAAGGGCCCGCACTGCCATCCATAATCGGAACTTCCGCGGCCGTTAAGTCAACAAATACGTTGTCGATGCCAAGCCCAGCAAAGGCGGACATCAGGTGTTCTACCGTGGAAATACGGACNCCATCTCGCTCGAGCGTAGTCGACATTCGAGTANTAGAGACATTATCGAGAATCGCTTCGACATCAACCACGGGTTTAAGGTCGATCCGCCGAAACACAACACCTGTGTTGACNGCTGCAGGGCGCAAAGTGAGAAATACCTTCTCCCCGGTATGCAGGCCNACACCGGTCGCCCGAATCACGTTCTTTAGAGTGCGTTGCCTGATCATTAAGTATTGTTGTTCGCTTTATTCAACTACGGCACCAGGATGACCGAGAAAACCCCTGATAAGGCTNGCGTAATTCTACATTATTTCACCACCTTTGAGCACCTAAAACGCAATTTTTACCATAATTTCTGCANATTTCGCGTTCATCCACGATNTACTCGTAACCTATTGAAATAGAAAGAATTAATCAGCTTGCCGTCGCAGAAAAGCGGGAATATCCAGATATTCGCTGTCTTCCGCGACGTTAACCATGCCGCCGGTCGCTACCGCGCGTGGCCCCCGCCGAATGACCGTTGGTGTATCGTAGTCGATCGTTTTCACCATTGGCTCTTTTCTGCCACCTTCTATCACTTCGACTGCAGGTGGACCGCGGCGGATGCCCGTGGCCACCAGCGTCACCCGCACAGCCCCCTCTAACGTGGNGTCGAGAACCGTTCCAATCACGACCGTTGCATCGGCAGCAGCNAACTGACTCACCGTCTCACCGATCTGAGCAAATTCTTCAAGCGTCATATCTGGACCGGCAGACACATTCACCAACAATCCACNAGCCCCATGTACGTTCACGTCTTCAAGTAGCGGACTTGACACCGCNGCTTGCACTGCATCGACCGCTCGNGCCTCACCCGTGGCAATCGCTGATCCCATCATGGCAACGCCCATTTCTGCCATCACCGTACGCACATCAGCAAAATCGACGTTTATTAACCCCGGCCGAGTGATCAGTTCTGATATCCCCTGAACCGCATTGAGTAACACTTCGTTGGCTTCTGCAAACGCCTCAAGCAACGTGGCACTGCCACCGAGTACTTCGAGAATCCGATCGTTGGGAATAACAATCAAGGAGTCGACGATTTCCGCCAGTTCGTTGATCCCCTGTTGAGCNGCATCACACCGCTTCTGGCCTTCGAATTTAAATGGGCGTGTNACCACCGCCACGGTAAGCACTCCTTTTTCTTTCGCTAGCTGCGCAATAACGGGTGCAGCGCCAGTACCGGTTCCACCACCCATCCCTGCTGTGATGAAAAGCAGATCAACATCATCCAATACCTCGGTCAACTTATCACGATCTTCGATCGCGGCCTGTCGTCCCACATCCGGATCAGCCCCCGCACCAAGCCCCTTGGTAAGGTTCTCACCCAACTGAAGCATCTTTGAAACACCCGACCGCCGGAGTGCTTGCGCATCTGTATTTGCATTGACAAATTCAACCCCTTCCAGATGAGCTGTCAACATGTGATCAACAGCGTTACCACCCCCACCACCAATACCAAGCACTTTGATAACAGCTTGCTGACCGCCAGTTTCCATTAATTCAAACATGTTTCACCTCCGCTTGCGGTTGAATTTCTGACCCTTTCAAACATCTGAACCCATAAAATATTGCGTGCATCATGCTTATCGCTCCACCCCTTCAGTTTTGCCCAGATATTGGCGACACCAGCCACGCGCCCGCGTAAACCATTGTTTGATACCCCCGCCCGAACTCTCCTGTCCTGCTGGGGTCTCACGTCGATGCCGTTGACCAAAAAGCACCAGGCCAACCGCCGTTGAGAAAATCGGATTTCGGACCACTTCACTGAGTCCGCCAACGTAGTGGGGAAGTGCAGTTCGGACCGGCATGTGAAAAACCTCCTCGGCCAGTTCCACCATACCGTCCATCTTTGCGCTACCACCCGTTAAGACTATTCCCGCTCCCAGTAATTCTTCGAATCCGCTGCGCCGAATTTCAGCCTGTACCAAAATAAACAGTTCCTCGACCCGCGGCTCAATGACGTCCGTTAATGTGGATCGGGCCAGTTGACGGGGTGCACGATCACCCACGCTGGGCGTATCAATAAGTTCCCCATCATTAGCCAATTGTGCCAGCGCGCAGCCAAATTTCTTCTTAATTTCTTCCGCCGCCGATGTCGGCGTTCGCAAAGCAACGGCAATGTCGTTCGTGATCTGGTCGCCCGCGACCGGTAGCACTGCGATATGGCGAATCGACCCTTCGGTGAATACCGCAACATCGGTAGTGCCCCCGCCAATATCAATGAGGCACACTCCGAGTTCTTTCTCATCGCTGTCCAAAACAGCGTAAGAAGAGGCTAGCGGCGCCAAGATGACATCGTCCGCATTGAGGCCACATCGGCGAACACACTTGACAAGATTCTGAGCGGCACTCATCGCACTCGTAATGATGTGTACTTTCGATTCCAGGCGCACACCGCTCATCCCTACTGGGTTGCGAATGCCATCTTGCCCATCAATAACGAAATCCTGCGGCAGTATATGAAGAATCTTCTGGTCATTAGGAATGGCTAGAGCCCGTGCCGCTTCCGTCACTCGCTCGATATCGTCACGACTCACTTCGTTATCTCGAATGGCAACCACCCCGTGTGAACTGAGACTACCGATGTGGGCACCGGAGATACCNACAAACGCTGACTCAATATCGCAGTTGGCCATCAGTTCTGCTTCTTCGACCGCCCGCTGAATGGATTGGACAGTCGATTCGATGTTCGCAACCACACCTTTTCGAAGCCCGCTAGATGGGTGGTGACCGATGCCGATGATCTCGATCTGGTCGTCCGCGAGNATTTCAGCCACTACCGCTAAGACTTTCGACGTNCCCACATCCAGGCCNACGATCAGATCTCCCTCGGGACGTCCGCTCATCTCTTGATCTCCCATTCAGCTCTTAACGTGAGTCGCGCTGGCCCTGACACGCCAGGACACAGCTAGACCCNTCTCGTAACGTAAGTCGACCCGTGCTAACTCTGACACCCGCTCGCTTAGCGCAAGGCTAAACACACGGGTAAAGCGCTTAACTCGGCTTACCGGGTGGTGGCGACCCAACAACAACATGATCAATGCATCGGGCCGCTTACTATCAAACTGAACTTCAGCACGCCATTCGCCGTTTTCGCCTTGCCTCAAACGTGCCACTTCAAGACCTACGCTGTGAAGCAACTTGGCCGTATCCAAATACATCTTCAGTACCTGGCGCTGTCGCCCTGCCGAACCTGCCAACCGAGGCACTACGGTAACCAGAACATCGGGGGATAAATTAATGAGGGCACGTTCAACTGGGTCGCCGTGTTGGTTAAAACCTTGCCACTCAGCCAAAGCAGTTGAGGGTTGAACCGTCACACGCAGCCGATCGGGCCAGATGCGACGCACTGTGGCNTGGTAAATTCCGGGCACNTGCTCAAGTGCACGTTCNATTCCGCCCAGATCGACCGTAAAGTAATTACCATTGATGTTTTTCCAGACAATCCGCTGCACTCGTTTGTGATCCTTCGAGGGCATGTCAGAGACGACTGTAATACGCTCGATCGTGAAATTCCCCGGCCGCAGAAGCAAATCGGCAATCAACACCAGCACAACACCGAGTATCAGCAAGGTGCCAAAATAGACAAACATAACCCCTCGCCCTGTGGCCCCAATATAAGCGGCCCCTGCGTGCACCGTTGACCAACAGTCACGCCAGCGACTGGAGTGAGATCGTCTGTGACTCACGATTCCCCCACAATGTGCACTTCTCTTTCCAATTCGGCGCCACAGAATTGCGCAACCGNCCTCCTGTATGCGCTTGATCAGGNACTCAATTTNCAATGCCGTTGCACTNCCATCGTTAATNATGAAATTNGCGTGNGCTANNGACACTCGGGCNCCGCCACANTGCTGCCCTTTCAAACCTGCAGCCTCGATCAAGCGGGCGGCAAAATCCCCGTCNGGATTCTTGAACACAGAGCCCGCACTGCGNTCTTGTATAGGTTGCTCCCGTCCACGAGTTTGNAACAATNTACGAATTGCGCCCTGNGCCTCTTCCTTANTNCCAGGGATCANGTCAAAGGTCGCATTGAGAAACCANCAATCACCGNGGCCAGCNACCGAACGATAANNAATCTTNAANGCATCCCGNGTTGACTCGTNGANTTNCCCCTGCCGGTCAATTAANNCCACCTTTTTCACAATACTCCAGNTNTCGTGCCCGTAAGCACCNGCATTCATTGCCAGCGCGCCNCCGATGGTGCCNGGAATACCAGACAAAAANTCAGCNCCGCATCGACCNATCTGNGCGCTGTGTCTTGCCANTTTGGCGCAAGGCACACCGGCCTCCGCNAAGTANCCGCTAGAACCTGATGGAGAAGAATGTGCGAGACCCTTATGGGTGCATATCACGGCACCCCGATAGCCACCGTCCCTGACGAGCAAATTACTACCAAGTCCAACCCAAAGTACCGGGACGTGCGCCGGCAACATAGCTAAGAACATAGCCAGATCTTCGCTATCTGAAGGAACGAAAAAATAATCCGCCGGACCGCCGACCCGCCAACTGGTGTGAGCGGCTAATGGTTCATCGCATAGTAATCGTCCACGCAAGCCACGGGCCGCTTCACTGGACAAGGCACTGAACGAGACGTTCATGACTCAGCCCCCATACCTGATTGGCCGATAGCCGGCAACAGCGTTCTGACCCAGCGCCCAATGTCGCCGGCACCCAGTGTCAACACCACGTCATCGGGACGCAAGATCGGAGCCAATGCGTCTTTTAATCGACTTAAATCCTTAACGAACGTGGGCGCTATGCCGGTACGACTGGCGATCGCGCGGCACAACGATTGACCATCGGCGTCCTCAATCACCGATTCACCGGCAGCATAAACGTCGCTGATCAACAAATGGGACTCACTTGAAAGCACATCGCAAAATGCGTCGAACAACGCCTGTGTACGCGTATACCGATGGGGCTGGAAAACGACAATCCGTCGTCGTTCAGGCCAGCAATTCCGTGCTGCATCCAAGGTCGCGGCAATTGCTGTCGGGTGATGCGCATAGTCATCGACCAATAAGGCTTTTCCCCGCCCAATGACGACTTCGCCCAGCACTTCGAAACGCCGGTCAACTCCCTGGAATTGGGCAAGCGCTTTCAGAATTGGGTCAAGACCTACACCGAGCTGATGGGCAATGCCAACAGCCGCTAACGCATTTAGGACATTGTGCTTACCAGCCAACGCGAGCTCTACGGCAACATGCGGCTCACCCGGCATACACAAGTAGAAATACATTCTCCGTCCCTCCTGACGAATGTCCACTGCGCGGTAATCAGCGTCAGAACCAGTGCCATACGTAACCACCGGGTTCGATAGGCGCTTGCGTAAGTCCTGCAACACAGGATCATCTGCGCACAAAATAGCCAAACCATAAAAAGGCAATCGCTTCAGAAACTCATCAAATGTTCTGATTAACTGATCAAAGTCTCCGTCATAGGCATCAAGGTGATCTGCATCTATGTTAGTAATCACCGCCACCAATGGATGCAAGTGGAGAAATGAAGAGTCACTCTCATCCGCCTCAGCAACGAGGTAGTCACCATCTCCGAGACGGGCACTGCCTTGCGCACTCTTCACCAGACCACCAACAACAAAAGTTGGATCCAGGCCCGCGCTTAAAAGAATCTCCGCAATCAAGCTGGTTGTTGTCGTTTTGCCATGCGTGCCCGCAACTGCGATACCTCTTCTAAAACGCATCAACTCACCCAACATTTGAGCCCGCGGGAGTACCGGTATACCCTGTCGCCGTGCAGCAATAATCTCTGGATTATCAGCACTGACAGCACTCGACACGACCACTGCGTCTGCGTCCATCACTTGTGCTGCTCGATGACCAATGTCGACCACCACACCGCGGTCAGTCAACCAGTCGGTGACAGAGGATCGACGGATGTCTGACCCTGACACCTTAAAACCCTGATCATGCAGCACCGCCGCGATACCGCTCATTCCAGCTCCTCCAATACCAACAAAGTGGACAGTGCGAACGAACTCACGCACCCAAAACCTCCAAGCACTGCCTCGCAACACGATCCGTCGCATTCGGTTGAAAAAGCGCCCGTGCTTGTGAAGCCATCGCGTGTAACTGATCTCGATTCTGATCGAATTTCCCAAGCATCTCTGATAACGCCAGAGACGACAGGGCAGCCTGCGACACAGCCAACGCTGCCTGGTGTTCGACAAGATAAGCCGCGTTCGCGCTTTGGTGATCACCCGCCGCATGGGGATAGGGAATCAGCAAAGCGGCAACACCAACCGCACACACCTCGGATACGGTCATCGCGCCAGCACGGGAAATCACCAGATCAGCAACACTATAAGCAGAACGCATGTCGTCAATAAACCCGGTCACTTGCGCTGCCACACCTAACCGGTGATAAGTTTTTCGAACTACGTTTAATTCAGCGCTTCCGCATTGATGGACCACGATCGGTCGCTTATCTTCTGGCAATAACGCAATCGCTTCAGGGACGACCTGATTTAACGCCCGCGCACCCTGACTACCACCCACAACAAGCAAGCGCAGCGCACCCTCACGATCACGGTAACGTGTCGACGGCGGAGGGATATTCAACAAATCAGCGCGTAATGGATTTCCAGTCCAATCAGCGCCTTTGCCAAGCCCTGCAGTATTCGGGAAACCACACATGACGTATCGGGCCAGTGGTGCAAGCAATCGATTGGTTAGTCCCGGCCTCGCGTTGGATTCGTGAATCAATAATGGCAACCGCATCAGGACTGCCATTAGCCCGCCAGGGCCGGAAGCAAACCCGCCCATTCCAAGTAAAGCCATCGGCGTACGCCGGCGGATGATCTGATGGGCTTGCCACATCGCTCGAGTTAGTACGAAAGGCAACTGCAACACTCGCAACCAGCCGCTGTTGCGTACTCCCCTAATATCCAGTAAATCAGACTGGAATCCGGCAGCCGGTACGATGCGGGACTCGAGACCCGTGCGACTACCAAGCCAGACCACGTTAATCTTGGCGTCGCGCAGTTTTTCGGCAACGGCCAATGCTGGGAATATGTGACCCCCAGTCCCTCCCGCCATCATCAGCAACGTCTTCATGGGCTTCGTCTTCCGCTGGTTACCGCTTCTCGGTAGACCGCCAGTACCAGACCTATTGCAAAACAGTTGCCAATCATGCTGCTGCCACCGTAACTGACCAACGGCAATGTCAATCCCTTAGTTGGCAAGACCCCAAGATTGACACCGATATTGATTAACATCTGTAGTGCGATCAGCATGCCAACCCCTTGGGCGATACGGGCACCAAATAATTGGCCCTTTTGTGCTGCCCACCTCGCGACGTCAAACGCGCGCCAGAAAATGATCACGTAAAGTGTTAATAACAGCACCAATCCAACCCAACCAAGCTCTTCACCAATCACAGCGGCTAGAAAATCGGTATTTGCCTCAGGTAAATACGAAAGTTTCTGAACACTGGTGCCCAAACCAGTGCCAAACCACTCTCCACTGGCAAACGCAATCAACGCCTGGTGTAACTGGTAACCCGCATCCAATAGATCGCTTCGCGGGTTGAGAAAACTGGTGATTCTCTCCATCCTCTCCGGGGAGAACCTAACAAGCACCGAAAATGCACTCGCCGCGACGGCAAATACCCCTACGAGGTATAGCAACCGAGTGCCTGCGAGAAATATCATGCCGTATGCCGTTGCTAAAACCACTGCAGTACATCCATAGTCCGGTTCGCGCAGCAACAACAAAGCGATAACCCCCAGTACAACGCTTGGCAATACAATACCGGCGCGAAAGTTTCTTATGTCGACGCTAGAGCGACAGCAATAGTCTGCGAGCGACACAATGACAAAGACCTTGATTAATTCTGATGGTTGAAAACGCAAAGGCCCCAAGGCTATCCATCGGAAACTCCCGTTTACCTTCTGCCCAATCCCCGGTATCAGGACCAATACCAGCAAAACGATGCCAACAAACAAAAGCGGTCGATTCCAACGCTGCCACAACGACAGATTGAGCCGTGCCGTTATTAAAACGATGGCCACACCCAGCGCTGTGCTAAAAACATGCTTACTCAACAGCGACAGACCGCCGCGAGAGTNAGAGTCAATACCAGCCACTGCAGAGAACACCATCACCATACTGAATCCAAGCAAAGATAACACCGCCGTCAACAAGACTGGATCCATACCCGGCCACTTTTTCCACACGGGCAAGACTCCGGGGTNACTTGTNGCAGTGGTCATGCGTGACGCTCTTTGACCAACTGACGAAATACGTCACCGCGGTGCTCGAAATTGTCAAACTGGTCGTAACTTGCACAGGCAGGCGAAAACAGGATCACATCACCCATGTGGGCCTCGCCTGCGGCAANATCAACCGCCTGTGCCAACTGCTCCACCTGAGTCACGCCGATGNTGGCATCGACGGAACGCGCAATGCGTTTAGCATCTTGTCCAAAAACAACAAGATGCGTAGCCCGTTTGCTCAACGCCGAACTCAGGCCTGAAAAATCAGATGTCTTGGCCTGACCGCCCGCGATCAGAACCACTGGCCGATCCAGACCTTCAAGCGCTGCTATCGTGGCACCCACGTTGGTGCCTTTAGAGTCATTAATCCATCGAATACCCCGCCAATCGCCCACCACTTCACAACGATGAGGCAGTCCATCGAATGCCCGCAAACCGGAACAAAGTTCCTGTGACGTAAGACGCGTGAATTCAAGGGCAAGCGCCATTGCTGCCAGCGCATTGGCAAGGTTATGACGACCGATGAGGCTGATCTCGGTTGCCGAGATCAGCCGCTCGTCCCCCCGAGTTAACCAATCATCACCGTTGGCGCNCACCATACCCAGATCATTCGGCCCGGGCGGAGCATCGAGCCCAAAGGTGACCAACGCACCCGAATAGTTGGCCGCCTGTTGAACTAAGAACGGNTCCTGCCGATTAATTACCAACGTTTGACTGCCTTTGGCGATGCGCCATTTGGCAGCCTGGTAAGCGGTCAAATCAACATAACGATCAAGGTGATCAGGTGTGACATTGAGAATAGCTCCCGCGCGCAGGCAAAGACTTTGTGTGCTTTCCAACTGGAAACTGGAGCACTCCAGCACGTAGCACTCAGGCGGCTCATTCGCTAGAAGATCCAATGCCGGTGGCCCGATATTGCCCCCAACCAAGACCTTATGCCCCGCNACTCGAAGCAATACAGCGAGCCATTGCGTCACNGTGCTTTTACCATTCGAACCAGTAATGCCGATGACTGGAGCCGTCACTGCCCGTGCGAAAAGCTCTATATCGCCGACGATCTCTATCCCGATATCTTGGGCTTTGCGGACAGTCGGATGATCGAATGAAACCCCGGGGCTAAGAATCAACACATCGGCAGACCGAAGATTATTGACATCATCCTCACCTGTCCGAATATCGATCCCGGGCGCAATCTTCGCGAGTTGCATCGCCAACGGCGGATTGGGCTGTGCATCGACAACCGTCACCTGCATGCCTCTCCCAAACAGATAACGAGCTACAGAAAAACCTGTCGCACCCAATCCAACGATCACCGCATTTTTCCACGCTACACTAGGCACGTTGGTGGTCTGGGGTGATGTCACCATATCGTCCTCACCGAATCTTAAGCGTTGCGATCCCAGCAAGTACCAAGACCAGGCTGATGATCCAGAAACGGACGCTGACCCTGGGTTCCGGCCAGCCCTTGAGTTCAAAGTGGTGATGCAAGGGTGCCATTTTGAACACGCGTCTACCCGTCAAACGAAATGAAACGACCTGAAGAATGACCGACAGCGTTTCGATGACAAAAATCCCACCCATGATGGCGAGAACAATTTCCTGGCGAACGATGACAGCGACAATTCCTAGCGCAGCACCCAACGTCAGTGCCCCAACATCGCCCATAAAAACTTGAGCGGGATAAGTATTGAACCAAAGAAAGCCCAGCCCTGCACCCACCAAAGCGGCACAGAAAACCATCATCTCACCTGCCCCAACAATGTGAGGGATGCCTAGATAGTCTGAAAAACCGGCATGACCCGAAACGTAGGCAAAAACCCCCAGTCCGCCGGCCACCAATGCACTCGGCAACACGGCCAAACCGTCAAGGCCATCAGTTAAGTTGACAGCATTACTCGCGCCAACAATGACAAACCACGCAAGCACCACAAAACCCATACCCAAATCGATTGCAATCGATTTGAAAAATGGCACGATCAATTGCGTCTCAACAGGTGCAACCGCAGTGTGATAAAGAACCAGTGCAGCGCTAAACCCCACCAGGCTTTGCAATAGAAATTTGTTAGGTGCGCTCAAACCAGAAAATTTTGGAGCACGCAATTTTTGGTAATCATCCATCCACCCAATGACACCAAATCCAGTACTGGTCGCGATAGCGATCCAAACGAAACGATTGCCAAGATCAGCCCACAGCAATGTCGTCACAACAAGAGCAAACACAATCAGCCCGCCACCCATAGTCGGAGTACCACTCTTCTCGAAATGGGAGGTGGGGCCATCATTTCGAATCGTCGCACCGATACGCATAGACGCCAGTCGACGGATCATGAACGGCCCCATTAACAAACTCAGCGCCAATGCGGTCAGCACGGCGCAGACTGCACGAAACGTCAGATAGCGGAAGACGTTGAAAAAACTATAGTCGGCCGCGAGTGTGTCGAAATAGTACGTAAGCATTAGTCGGCCATCTAACTACCGGTTTCAGTCAACGCATCGGCAACATTTTCCATTTCCGCACTGCGTGATCCCTTTACCAAGCAGGTTACATCTGCACCCAGCAAGCTCCTGGTTGCATCAATAACAGCCTCGTGACTGTCAAAGTGACTCGCTCCCAGGCCAAACGCGTCTGATGCATTTTTCGCCATGTCACCCATCGTCAATAACTGATCGATTCCAGCATGCCTGATCATTTCCCCGGCAGCGCTATGTAGATCACGCGAACGGCTGCCCAATTCGGCCATATCACCAAGCACAATGATCCGCTTTCCCATCCGTGGGGCAAGGCATTGGATAGCAACATCCAACGAAACTGGGTTAGCGTTATAGGTGTCATCAATGAGGCTCGAGCCGGCCGCGCCGCGCCGTGGCTCCAAGCGGCCTTTGATTGGCTGAACATTGCCGAGACCGCATCGAATCTGCTCCGGTGTACAACCCATCGACCAAGCAGCCGTGGCCGCTGCAAGGGCATTGGCTGCGTTGTGACGACCCAAAAGATTGAGCTTTACNTCGATCGAATCATTGGGCAATCGNATCAACAACTCCAGCATCTCTCTGTCAACACTGACTTCGGCCGTGACATCGGCCGGGCGATCCAACCCGAAGGTCAACGTGCGATGATGTCTGGCACGAGCACGCCAATACACGGCGAATCGATCATCTGCATTAATGATGGCGAGACCGTCATCATTTAATCCGGCAAAGATTTCCGCCTTAGCGCGTGCCACACCGGTGATGTCGGCCAATCCTTCCAGATGCGCCGGGGCAGCATTAAGCACCACCACCACAGAGGGCAATGCAATGCGAGTCAACTTCCGAATTTCGCCCGCATGATTCATACCCATCTCAACCACTGCGTACTCGTGGTCTTCGCTCATACGCAAGAGAGTGAGTGGTAAACCGATTTCGTTGTTCAGATTGCCGGCATTAGAAAGCGTTGGCCCCAACTCGCGCAGTATCGACGCCATCATTTCTTTAACTGTCGTCTTTCCGTTACTGCCTGTCACCGCAATCATTGGAATATCAAATTGGCCACGCCAGTAACTAGCCANTTGCCCAAGGGAACGGCGTGTATCTGCAACCACTAGCGTGGGTAGGTCAGTGTCAACCGGACGAGACGTCATCGCAGCCACTGCGCCGGATCGTTTTGCCTCATCAATAAAATCATGACCATCATAATGATCGCCTGCTAATGCAACNAACAATTCCCCCCCGCTGAGAACTCGAGTGTCCGTGGTGACCTGATCAAATACCACATCACCGCCCATTACATGTCCGGACACAGCTGACGCTATCTTCATCAAGTTCATCAAGCATTTCCTCGCAGCAGATTGGTCACGACCTCGCGGTCGCAAAAAGGGAATAAGGTGTTACCAATTACCTGGCTCTGTTCATGCCCCTTGCCAGCAATCAGCACAATATCGTCTTCATCAGCATTCTTGATCGCCTGGTAGATTGCCTTTGCTCGGTCGGGTTGTCGCAACGCCTCATGATTTTCGATCCCCGCTTCGATATCAGTGATGATTTGATCGGGCGATTCACCGCGAGGGTTGTCATTGGTCAAAACAATCTCGTCAGCCCAACGGTCAGCCACAGCACCCATCACAGGACGCTTTCCACGATCGCGCTCCCCACCACAGCCAAACACGCACCAGATCTTGCCGCTTGAGTGGGCCTTAAGCGATCGCAGAGCCCCCTCAAGCGCCACCGGTGTATGCGCATAATCCACAAATACTCGGGGATCACCGCGTTCTCTTTCAAACGACTCCATACGCCCGGGTGGCGCAACGACACTTGCCATGACATCAACNATGTCCGCGGGGTGATAATCAAGTGCCAATAATGTCGCCACAACGGCGGCAACGTTTGGAACATTCACCTGACCAAAAAGACTCGTTCTCAATTTCATCTCGCCCGCGGGGGTTGCCANCCTCAAGTAAAGGCCGGCGAACGAACTGTCGACTGAAAGCGGATAAATGTCGGCCCCCTCGCGAACGCCATAGGTCCAGATACGCGCTGATTCAATCGCTTTGGACACCATACTTTCATGGGGGTCGTCGTGATTAATCACCGCAATGTTCAAACTGGTGCGGCGAAATAGCATTAACTTAGCATTGACGTAAGCTGACATATCTTGGTGATAATCGAGGTGATCACGGCTGAGGTTGGTAAACAGAGCGACGTCGAATTCAATACCTTCCACTCGGTGCTGCAACAAAGCATGCGACGACACCTCNATGCAGACACTATTGGCATCACGACCCACAAAATCTGCCAGCNTNTGCTGTAACTCGATGGCATCAGGTGTCGTTAAATGGTTTGGCTCAAGTTGCTCAATGAGTCCGCTGCCGATGGTGCCAATAAATGCACTTCGACGACCGAGACGATCAAGCGCCTGAGCCAACAGAAANCCACACGTCGTCTTGCCGTTGGTGCCCGTTAATCCGACGATGCACAACACTCGTGATGGAAACCCATAGAAGCGATTGGCAATTAGGGCGATCTTGCGACGCAGGTCATCGACAACGAAACACGGCACTNCCAGCCCATCAGGCGCTTTCCACTCAGCATCACAGACNACCGCTGCGGCGCCTGCCTGCACCGCTTCAGGCACGTATTCCCGACCATCTAAACGGTCGCCGCGGATACCGAGGAAAAGGGCTCCGCGTACCACNTTTCGGCTGTCCANAACCAACGCAGAAATCTCGACATCGGCATCGGCCGGCACCTCAACGAAGCCAGCCAGTAACGGCTTTAGCGTGCGGACCGGTATCAGCGCTGNACCCATCATGCCCCGCTCTGTTTCAATTGTGGCATCACAACCACTTCACGCCCTGCGGGCTCAATATCGCCTGGTATCGAGTAAAGTCGCAGCGCCGTCGCCATGATGTCCCGAAAGACAGGGGCCGCCACCTGGCCGCCGTAATAGAACTCTCCTCTGGGGTCGTCAATCATGACCACCGCGACGAATTGTGGCTCGTTGGCCGGCGCAAATCCGGCAAACAACGCGAGGTAATGACCTTCCAAATAACCCCCTTCAGGATTGATTTTTCTGACCGTACCGGTCTTGCCGGCGACTCGATACGATGGCAACCTGGCACGCTGTCCCGTCCCCTTAACAACAACATGCTCAAGCATCTGATTAATTTGACCCACCACATCACTCGGCAGAACTCGCTCCCCGCGCGGCAACTCCTCTCGTCGACGAATAGTGATCGGCTTCAGTACACCACCGTTGGCCAGGACCATGTAGGCACGGGCCAGTTGCAATGCAGTCACCGACAGTCCATAACCATAAGACAGCGTCGCGTGCTCGCTTAAACGCCACCGCTCTTTGGACTGCAGCACCCCACTTCTCTCTCCAGGTAACTCGACCCCAGTTAACTGGCCAAAACCAACAGACTGAAGGGTAGCAACCAGTTGACTCGGATTGAGTTCAAGCGCGATCTTCGCGGTCCCGATATTGCTTGATTTCACCAACACATTCGCCAGAGTCAACACTCCATAATCGCGAATGTCTCGAATACGACGTCGATCCAGCACAAGCACGCCGGGGCTGGTTGGAATCTTGGTGTCGGGAGTAAAAATTCCGCTCTGTAGCGCTAGCGATAGAGTAAACGGCTTAACCGTCGATCCTGGCTCAAATATGTCCGTTACCGCACGATTGCGCATGACATTCGTGTTAAATGTTGAACGATCGTTGGGATTGAATTCGGGCAGATTAACCATGGCTAGGATCTCTCCCGTGCGACTGTCTAGCACTATCGCCGTCCCCCCAGCCGCCTTGTGTTCCACCAAAGTCCGGGCCAATGCCTGATGCGCGGCGAATTGGATACGAACGTCAATGCTTAATCGCAATTCGCGTCCATGGTGAACCGGAGAAATCTGATCCAGGTTTTCAACGGTGTGTCCGCGTCGATCTCGACGAACCCGCTTTTGCCCCACCACTCCGCCTAGATGATTCTCAAAGGCNAGTTCAGCACCCTCCTGACCCCTGTCATCGACATCGGTAAAACCGAGCAAGTGACCTGCAATCCGGCCAGCCGGATAGTAGCGGTGATACTCCCTCTGGCGATACACGCCACGCACTCCAAGTGCTGCAACCTGACTCGCTAAAGCGGGGGACAAACTGCGCTTTATGTAGACAAATCCCTTGTTGATGTTGCGTTTCAGAATGCGACCAATGTCAGCCGTTTCCATGCCAAGCGTATTCGCCAGGCGCGGCCAATCTGCCCGCGCCTGGCGGAGCGACGCCGGATGCGCCCAGATCGCATCAACCGGCGTGCTAACCGCTAGCACATGCCCACGCCGATCAAGAATCTTTCCACGCGCAGGCATCATCTTCAGCACTCGGACCTGTCGCTCTAACCCTTCAGCCTGTAACAAGTCATTGTCGATTACCTGTACATAAAGCCCACGAACGGCAAGCGCCATAGTCCCCATCACCAAGCAGACCAGTACAAACCAGTGCCGACCCTGAAAAAACAAGTACTTGGGTTTCTTTCTTCTGTCACGTGCCATCAGTAACGTTCTCGTAATTGGACCACCATGACATCTGCAAACGACGGGGCAATCATGTGCAGATCGCGCTTCGCCACCATCTCAACACGGTCATGTCTAGCCCAGGTAGCTTGCTCAACTTGGAGCTGACCCCATTCGCTGTTCAGTCGATCACGCTGTTCTTCTCGTGACACGACCTCTCGAAAGACATCACGGTTTTCCTGGCGCACATAGACCACTGCCAACGCATTCGAGAAGACGACAATGCTAAGAAAAATGATCAAACGCACGACATCTTCTCGGCGGTACGCTCGGCCACCCTCATCACTGCGCTGCGCGCTCGAGGATTAAGGTCGACTTCTTCCCTGGTCGGTCTGAGCAACTTACCGACCAATCGCAAAGTCGGCCGAATTTGATCTCGCGTGATTGGCAGGTCAGGTGGATACCGATCACCGCGGGCGCAACGACGGAAAAAATGTTTAACTCGACGATCTTCCAACGAATGAAAACTGATTACGACGAGACGCCCATTAACCGACAGTAACGACTCGATCTGCGAAAGGATAACGTCGAGTTCATCAAGTTCCCCGTTCACCTTGATACGCAGCGCCTGGAACGTGCGGGTCGCCGGGTGTTTACCAGGCTCAGCAGTTGGAACGCATTGCGAAATCAATGCCGCAAGCTCTGTAGTTGTCGTCAACGGTACATGTCCACGTGCACCCACCACAGCTCGAGCAATGCGTTTCGCATAGCGTTCCTCGCCAAGCTCCCGCAAAACCCTAACCAACTCAGCTTCTTCTACCGCTGACAACCAGTCTGCAACAGTCTCACCGGTCGAGAAATCCATCCGCATATCTAATGGACCTTGCTTTTGAAAACTGAACCCTCGCGAGGCGTGATCGAGTTGCGGTGAAGAAACACCGAGGTCAAACACCATGCCCGTTATACGTTGGCGCAACCCCTCTCTTTCAATAATTGCTGCAAGATCAGAGAATCGCGCCTGGACCAACAGCATACGAGGTTCGTTGGCGAACACCTCGTGACCATAACGACAGGCGTCGGGGTCGCGATCAATAGCCAAAACACGACCCGCGGGGCCCAAGCACTCGAGAATGGCACGTGTATGCCCCCCACGACCAAACGTCGCATCCACATAGGTTCCATCAGGTCGAATGTTTAGGGCCTCTACGACCTCTTTCACCATAACTGATGTGTGCCCGGCGGTTGACATGGGCCCTGGTGGCTTACAGCGACAATGTCTCGAGTTCTACCGGTAAGGGGCCTGGCTCTGGCTCCTTAACCAACCATTCGTCGCACCGCTTGTTCCAGCACGATTCATCCCAGATCTCAAACTTATTACCCTGACCAATCATGACTACGCGTTTTTCCAATCCGGCAAATTCTCGAAGCGGGGCGGATACTCTCACTCGACCCGCACTATCGAGTTCGCAATCAGTGGCATAGCCGATGAGGAATCTTTTAAGCGCCTGCGCTGAAGCATCGAAACTGGGCAGATCAACAACTTTGCGTTCTACCTGCTCCCATTCATCGTACGGGTAAAGCCATAGACAACGTTCACGGGTGTTATTAACCGTCAGCACCAGTTTGCCCGCGCATCGCTCCCGCAGGGGATCACGGTATTTCGTCGGCACACCGAGACGGCCCTTGCTGTCCATGTTGAGCGAACTGGCCCCGCGAAACATGCTTTAACTCTCCGTAAACCAACGATCGGTCAACGCACGAATCGGCGGCTCATGTGTACAGGCGCGGCCCCGCAGCAACGAAGAAAATGCCGGGCCTCTTTTAGAGGCCCGGCAATCACCATCGGAGGATAAGGGTGGATTAGCCGCCACCCGCGGCGGTCTTTGCGGGCTGATTAACACTTCGAACACTAGTGGCTCTCCCACGCAGTTGCTGGCCAACAACTGCCTACATTCGCAGTTATTTACCTAAATTCAACACATAATTCCACAAAAAGCCACTATATTCGCGCTTCAATCCGACTGTCAACCCCTAACGTATTGAAATGCAAGGTTTTCAACAAAGGGAGCCGGCCTGTAAGCCGGGTTCTGTCNAAGGCGACCATTCATCTGGGATGCGCGTCACCGCACACCTCTAGCGACCTACCCGAATCCGGCGCGGACCACGCCCATGGATTCCTATTTGGTCTTGCTCCGGGTGGGGTTTACCCTGCCGTCCGTGTTGCCACGCACGCGGTGCGCTCTTACCGCACCATTTCACCCTTACCAAGCAATAAGGTGTGGCCTCGCTGCCTGGCGGTATATTTTCTGTGGCACTGTCCGTCGACTCGCGCCGCCCAGGCGTTACCTGGCACCCTGTCCTATGGAGCCCGGACTTTCCTCAATCTCGCACCGTCTACCAACGCTAACGATGGCTACAGCCACGAAACTGCGATCGCCCGGCCGACTCCCCAAGCGTGAAAATAATACCTACCCATCTCAATATCAAGCAGCACATCAATCCCGCCTTTCCGAAGACACTGAAGACAAGGCCTTACGGTAAAACATATTCTTGCCACCGCCTGCAATTTCGGCAGCCACTTCAGCCACTCGGCGCGGTGACAGGTGCGGCGTTAAGGCCGCCACCAGTCTGTCGGCATCGGTTTCAATCGCTTCTATGTGATCAACACCCGAAACAATCAGCACACATTCACCGCGACAGACCCATTCACCGTTTTCCAGCCGGCGACATAACTCACCCACCGGTGCAAGGCTGATCCGTTCATAGATCTTACTGATCTCAAGCACAAGTGACACTTCTCGACACGACCCAAACACCGACACCATATCAGCCAACGTGCNGGGTAAACGTCGACTGGCCTCGAAAAAAACAAGGGTGCGAGATTCATTAACACAACGAGCCAAATGAGTCCGCCGCGCCCCCGACTTCGTTGGAAGAAATCCCTCAAAGACGAATCGATCCGTCGGCAAGCCACACACAGACAGCGCCGCGACGACCGCGCTGGGTCCTGGCACCGCTCTGACGGGCAAATCTTCACGTACAGCTTGTTCGACCAAGAGAAATCCCGGATCGCTCACCAATGGTGTGCCCGCATCACTGACCAGTGCAATACTGTCCTTATTTCTTAAGCGCGCTATCAGCTCGCCCACCCGTTTGCGCTCGTTGTGCTCATGNAACGATACCAATTGCGCTGAAATCCCATAGTGGCTCAACAATTTTTGAGTGTGTCGAGTGTCCTCAGCCGCGACNACATCGACGCCACCAAGTACTGCAATGGCTCGCTGCCCCATGTCGAACAGATTGCCAATCGGGGTCGCCACCACGTAAAGGGTGCCCGCACTGATCTGACTGCTTAATAACTTCAAAATCAGAGTCTCCTGTAACGCGGTAACTGATCCGTCGGCCAGTCTGTGCTTCCATTGGGTACGAGTCTATCCGCTATACTCATCTCATGAGTCATGCTGTGGGAAAGCGCGTTCGCGNCGGGCTAGTGGCCAGCGGGGCCGCACTGCTGCTCGGCGGATGTGCGGCCACAACGATCACACCTCCAGTGGGCGCTTCCAAACCACTCGCCGCCACGTCGCAAGAACAGGCTACCGACGTCCGTCCGGCGCCGAAAGTTTCGGTTATCGCAACCAACCCAACACAACCTAAAACTGTTTCGGTTCTGCCAGCCTGGGCCCATCTTGAATACGCCCTAAGCCAACCCAGACTTCGACGCACCAAACCCCTGATCCAGGCAACCCAGCGGCTACTCGACCAGGGCGATCCTCAAAAAGCGATCGCCCTGATTCACTCCTATCGAAAGCGCCGAAACAAAGAAAACACGCTTGCTATCGAATACCTGCACGTGCGGGCGCTCACCCTCGCCGGCAAGCCCAAAAGCGCGCTTGATCGCCTGAAACATTCAGCAAGACTCGCTCATCGGAAACCGCATGACCAACAGACACACAATCACCTAGAACTCAATTTACTGCTCATACTCGGTCGATATGACGACGCATTAGGACTGGCAGATCACCTCGAAACATTGCCTTCACCCGCGACACTACGAGGCAGCGGCTACAAACAACTCTGGCAACACTTGAAAGGATTGTCCACGCAATCGCTGCGCAAACTGCAGGCGGACACAACGGATCTCGCGCTCCTACATTGGATTCACCTGGTTGAAGTACACCAGCAACATCGTTTCGATCAGTATGGACAGTCCCTCGCGTTGGCCAATTGGCAGAAACGATATCCTGATCATCCTGCCAGTCGATATGTGCTGCCCACACTGGTGGCGAATGCTCCTTTCCGGATCGAATATCCGCGTCAGATCGCCCTATTACTGCCCTTGAACTCACGCTACCAGGGAGAGGCGGAAGCGTTTCGTAGCGGCGCCCTCTTCATGCACGAGTCGGACAATCACCCCGACCAGCCGACAATCAAGCTCTACGACACCGGGCTGGTGCATCAAGAAATTCGGGCTATCTACGAGAAAGCCATCGCCGAGGGTGCTGACTTCATCATCGGACCATTGGGCCGGCAAGCAATAGATCAATTGGTGAGCGACAAGCGTTTTCCAGTACCGACCTTACTTATCGGGAATCCAACCAACCCAGCCTCAGCATCCCCCAATGTTTATCAACTCGGAATGGCACCCGAGCAGGACGGCGTGCAATTGGCCCGCCGCGCTTATGCAGCCGGTCATCGCCGCGCATTGATCATATTTGCAGCGTCAGACTGGGGCCGCCGCGTGTCCACTGCGGCCAGTAACGATTGGGCTAGACTCGGCGGCAAAATCGTCGCACAAACCGCCGTACCTGTGACTAGCGACCATTTCACTCACGCCATTCGTCGCCTTTTTCACCTGGATCATAGTGCCGCCCGTGCCGCTGCGCTTAAAAAGGTCCTGACCCACCGCCTACCTTTCAAGGCCATACCTCGCCGCCGACAAGACGTAGACGTCATCTTTCTGTTCTGCAGTCGACCGCAAGCCCAGGTGATCAATCCCCAGATTGACTTCCTCTACGGCCACGATCTGCCCGTATTCTCCACCAGTCACCTCTACCACGGAACGCAGGATCGCCTGATTGATCTCGATCTAGACGGCATCATTCTGGGCGATATGCCCTGGATTCTTGGCAGCAACGGACCTCGCGCATTCCGCGCGGGCGGGACGAACAACCCCAACACTTACCGCGGTACACCCCTTGACCGGCTTTTTGCCCTGGGTATGGACGCCTATGCATTGAGTTCCCGAATCACCGCTCTACGAACCATACCCGAGGCTCGATATGCAGGCTTCTCGGGCCAACTCAGTTCAGATGGAAACGGTGTTGTCCGGCGCAAACTGATGTGGGCTCAATTCCAAAACGCTGAGTTGGTTGCAATGCCCCAGCCCAATGCGAGTCAAAATGAAGGAGACTCTTATCTCAACCGTGGCGACGATAGTTAATCAATATCGTGCGGCACTGGGCAGAAAAAGTTGCTTGCGAAGCACTCCAACTAAAAGGACTCCAGTTGATTGATCATAATTTTTCCACTACCCTCGGTGAAATTGATCTAATTATGCGAGACGGTTCAACACTCGTTTTCATTGAGGTTCGACAACGACGCTCAGCGGCTTATGGTCTGGCTGAAGAAACCATCGGGCATAGAAAACAAGAAAAAATCAGACGCGTTGCCAACCAGTTTCTTCAACGGAACAGCAAGGGTTATGATCAGCAGTGTCGCTTCGATGTTTTCGCCGTTAACGGCGACCAAACGGAAAAGACCATTCGGTGGATCAAATCTGCCTTCTAACNNCAACATGTGAACACTTCATTCCCATGAATAAGGAACAACGCATTCAAGCGCACTTCGATAGTGCTACTGCCACGATGCAGGCAACACGCAACGCATTGAGCGCCGCTATCGTTGAGGCGGCCGACGCCATATCATCAGCGCTGGACAATGGCAATAAATTGCTGATCTGCGGCAATGGTGGCTCAGCGAGTGACGCCTTACATTTCTCGGGGGAACTGCTTTGTCGCTTTGAGCGGGATCGACGTGCGCTCCCTGCCATCGCGCTGCCAGCCGACACCGCGACACTGACCGCAACGGGAAATGATTACGATTTTAGTCAAGTCTTTTCCCGACAGGTAGAAGCGTTTGGCCAACCCGGGGACCTGTTGGTAGCCATCACAACTTCGGGCAATTCAGAAAACATACGACAAGCAGTGACGGCCGCCAAAGCTGCCAACGTTGGGGTCATTGCGCTGACTGGCCGAAATGGGGGCCAACTGGCCGAGGAACTCGACGCTAACCATTTGGAGCTGCGAGTACCCGCTACATCGACTGCACGTATCCAGGAATCACACGCTATAATCATTCACTGCCTGTGTGATCTGATTGAACTGCACGTCACGGAGAATTCAGGATGACTCACCCATCCAATCTGCGCCAACATGTCTGTGGTATCGCCCTGATGGGGTTGTCGGTGATATTAATAAGCGGATGTGTTGGCATTCCCATTGCGGGCTTAATCGGTGGCTCGGCCATTGCCATTGATCTTTCGCGCGATAACCGCTCGGTCGGGACCTACCTTAACGATAATGTTCTGGAAGCAAAAATTAGTAATGAGATTCGCACTGATGCCACGTTGTCCTCATCTCAAATTCATGTCAGCCCAACCATTATCAATGGCGTGATCCTATTGACAGGTGAAGCACCCAATCGTACCCATATCGACCGCATACTCGATATTGCCAAGAGTTTCAAGAACACACGAAAAGTCATCAACCGTATCGAGTTGGCCGGCAAATCGACCCTCGCCAGTCGCGCTAACGACAGTTGGATCACGATGGAAGTCAAAACGGCACTGTTTCACTCGGAAAAGGTGGATCACCTGCGCATCAAAGTGGTCACCGAGCGCGCCCATGTCTATTTAATGGGGATTGTNTCTACCGAAGAAGCTGACGCGGCAGCACAGGTCGCCCGCTCGATCAACGGTGTCGCCCGCGTGGTTAAGGTCTTCGAATACCTCTGATTGCACGACAGCAAGGGTTGCGATCATTCCCATCTATCCCTTTGACTACCCGCGCCACCGACAAAATTCTCCGCAGTCCCCAGGATCTCAAGGGAATCCTGCCATTGATCTCGCGCCCCCTGGTGTTCACCAATGGGTGTTTTGACATTCTCCACCGAGGACATGTCGATTATCTCGAACAAGCCGCTGTCTTGGGCCGAACACTACTTGTGGCTGTCAATGGCAATGACTCAGTCCGACACTTGGACAAAGGTCCGGGCCGTCCATTCAACGATCTTGAGGACCGAATGGCCGTCATAGCAGCACTCGAGTGCGTTAACTATGTGGTGCCTTTCGATAGCGACACACCCATCTCACTGATCTCACAGGTTCGACCAAACCACCTTGTCAAGGGGGGCGACTGGGATACCGGTCTGATCGTCGGTGCAGCAGAGGTGTTGGCGACGGGAGGTGAAGTGCACAGCATACCGATTCGTTACCCGGTTTCGACGAGTAGTTTGGCCGCGCGGATTCGGGAATTGGGCAGCCACAAATAACTTCTCAAAATCTGTCCGAATGGCGCAGGCGTAGAAAACTGACGATTAACAATCCACTGAGACTCGGCAAGTCGGAAAGCAGCGGTCGATCAACGAGCGACATTCAGTTCGGTATGACAGATTGCGAATCCACAGGTAATAACGGTTCTAGTTCAGACAAGACCCGCCGGTAAATGTCGCGCTTGAAAGTCACAATCCTATCGACTGGCACCCAGTAATCCACCCAGCACCACGCATCAAACTCCGGGCGCACAACTGTGTCAAGACAGACATCCTTGTCATTACCCGTTAATTCCATCAAGAACCAGATCTGTTTCTGGCCCAAGAAAGAAATTTTTCCTCCACTGGTGTAGTGCCTGGGAAGGTCATAATGCAGCCACTCATGAGTTCGCCCGACCAAACGGACTTTGGAAGGCGGCAGCCCTACCTCTTCGTAAAGTTCACGATAGGCCGCCTGCTCCACAGTCTCTCTTGGTTCGATACCCCCCTGAGGAAACTGCCATCCATCGTGCCGCGCTCGACGCGCCCATAGGACCTGTCTGTCGATGTTGCACACAATGATGCCAACACAGGGTCGATATCCATCCTCATACTCAAGGTGTCCCAATGCGGCCTCCCGAGGACTTTGGCCTGTCACTATTCACGCGATTCTTTCATGAGTTGCCCTACGACGTAAATGGACCCCTGTTGGCATTCGCTACACAAGGCCGATCAAACGAAGCGGGTCTTACTCATCAGCATTTTCCAAAAAATATGTTTTTGCGAACGTTACAAAAGCTTCGATTGCCCGAAAGCGAAATTTCTGACGCTGGTAAATAATTCTAAATGGCCGTTTGATTGGCGGATCGAGACTGACACCGGCTAAACGATCGAGCAAACGTTCTTTTTCAATCGTCGCGATTGACATGATTGATATACCCAGACCCGCCGTCACCGCACCTTTAATCGCTTCCGGGCTGCCAAACTCCATGGTCAAATTAAGGTCAGAAAGATTTACCCCCTGCGAAGAAAGATAAGTAGCGATCACCTCACGGGTACCTGATCCTTCCTCACGCACAATAAAGGGGTAATCGAGCACCTGTGTGACTTTTAATGATTCAACCTGGGTCAGGGGATGACCAACCGGCGTCACCACCACTAACTCATCTTCCCAGCAAACTTCCGCTTCGAGATTCTTATTGGCCACGGGCCCTTCCACAATGCCCAGGTCAATTTCACTGTCCTCCACCATATGGATGACACCAACCGTATTGGAAACAAATAGACGCAGCGCCACCTCCGGAAACTGCGCCCGATATTGACCGAGTAGCGTCGGCACAACGTACTGACCGATCGTCATGCTCGCGCCAAGAACGAGCTGGCCGCCCGCGCTGCCAGTGAGCTCACTGACCGCATCGTCCATCTCGATCTGCAATCCCATGATCTGGTCCGCATACCCCCTCACCATNTCACCAGCTACGGTCAGGCTGATCCGGTTGTGCGTACGATTAAACAATCGAGTATTAAAGTGCTCCTCAAGTTGACGAATCTGAAACGTGACGGCAGGCTGCGTCATGTGCAGTGCATCTGCAGCCTTAGTAAAACTAAGCAACCGAGCCACTGTAGAGAAAACCTGCAACCTACGATCCGCCATGATTCGTCATTCCTCGCTACTACTGCTGGATCGCCCTTTGAAAACGCGCCAAGCCTTCGCCACTATCCAATGCCTTTGTTGCACACACTCGCGCCGTTGCCCAATCGGGAGCCCGCCCCAGATGTAACAAACACAGCGATGCACTATACAAAAGCCCCTCCCTGAACGGGCCCGCCTCTCCGCCCAGCGCACTGAGTCCTTGTTCCACACAGTAATTGACGAGTCCATCATGGCTTTCTAAACGCTCCTTATCCACTGGCCAAGGCACCGTGCGCGTCACGGANATTACGCCAGCCGTCTTTGGATCAAGACGTATCTCCTCGTCCGGCATTCCATCCTGGTAGGAAAAGTACTTGGATACCTGATTCAGTGACGGGATCACGCCCCCTTCGATTCCCCTGACCACCATCGCTGAGGAGTAACCCGCCAAGCGGGCAAGCTCAGTGTAAATCGGAGGATACGGCTTGTGTACATAACCTGTCATCAGGTGGGTCCGCTTTGCCCGCATCGGTCCGAGCAACACTTCGAGCGTCGTCAGACAAGGTCTTTTGACGATCCGGGTACGCAACTCCAACAGACGATACAAAGCAGGGCAAGCCTGACTCTGATCGACGTAGCTCCAGCCAATATCGTTATCGGCTATCTGGCTGGCGGCTGACTCGAGCGTCAAGCCAACCGGGCAACCCGCGGCGCCCAGCACGCGGTGCGCAGTAATTCCGTATTTGGGGCCCATCGAACTCACTCCGTTACTAACGGTAGGCACGCCACATGCAGCAAGTAATGGCGGCAAAAAAGGCGCGATGGGAACACCTCGAACGTAACCATCAAACGGATCCGCTATATCGATCAGATCTGGCACATCAACCTCAATCGTCCTCGTTCTCGCGAGCAAAGCCTGCAACACCCCATGCAATTCCGCGATTGTCTCGCGTTTCATACGCAGGGCAATTAGAAATATAGCCGCCTGCACCTCGTCAGCCCGACCATCAAGGATGTACTCCATCCCTGAACGCGCGTCCGTCGCGCTGAGGTCCTTACTCAGGGCCGGGCCCGTTGCAATCTGCTGCAGGAATTGCCGCATATCACGGCTCACGGTCTTCGCGTCTCGATCAATACTATTGTTATCGGATTTATCGATCATAAAACCTTCTATCAAATGACTCTCCCAATGCAGCGTCGCCCACACGAGGGCCACCACTCGATGATGCCAGATTACCGTTTGCAAGCGCTCTGACTCAACTGCGAGGCGGCCTCTGGCCACAGGGCCCGTTGTCAACTTATGCTCTACACTGGATTATCTCACCGCGCTGTCCAGGGGTTATCAACTTCTATTTTGCGTGACATATCATTATGAGAATCGTAGTCGACCAGATTGACTGCTTTGAGCGCCCGTTCAACCTGCGCCTGCCGTTTCGCTACGGCATTGTTACACTCGAAAAGGCCATTCAAGCCTTTGTGCGTGTTCGAGTGTCAAACACCACCGGCCGATACCAAACTGGCTGGTCGGCTGAGGTTATGGCACCTAAATGGTTCGACAAGACGCCTCAACTCAGCAATCAGGCCAACGAACAGCAATTACGGGAATCGATTCGCATCGCCGCATCGACTTATGTCAAGGGCGATCCCCTGACGCCGTTTGCCCTGCATGCATCCAGATATCGGGCCATCGTCGACAATGCCGGACAAATCGGCCTTAACCCACTGGTTGCGTCCTATGGACAGGCCCTGCTCGACAGAGCGATTCTCGATGCGTGTTGCCAAATGAAAGAGATTAATTTTTTCGATGCCATCAATACCAACCTACCAGACATCAAACCCAGCGCACTCACCGCTGATTTTTCTCATTTTGATATGGATCGACACTTGTCCACTCTGGTACCGCGTGCACAACTTTGGCTGCGCCATACCATCGGTATGGCCGATGCACTGGACGACACGGATCTCATCGGTCGAACAGTTCCTGACGATAGGCTCCCGGTAACCCTGCAACAGGTCATCTCCGTGCATAAACCCCGCTACTTTAAGATCAAACTTAGCGGCAACACCATATTTGACCGCGATCGCCTGAAACGCATAGCGAAGGAACTTAGTTCGGTATCACAGCGCTATGGCTTCAGCCTGGATGGGAACGAGCAATACGAATCATTTGACGAATTTCATGAGGCATTTTTACAGTTTCTAGATGATCCTTCTCTCGCGTCTTTCATGAGCCAATGTCTTTTTATCGAACAACCAGTGAAGCGGGAAAACACGTTCTGCCGAACGACACGAATACCACCAAACTTGCCACCGGTAATTATCGACGAGGCAGATTCGGGCCCAGACTCGTTTGTCGAAGCACTCCAACTAGGCTATCGGGGTGTCTCCTCTAAACAATGCAAGGGGATTTACCGGAGCCTGATCAATCACGCCCGTGTNCGTATCCACGGTCCGAATTTCCTGATTACCGCTGAAGATCTGACCACGCAAGCCGGCATCAATGTGCAACAGGACCTTGCCCTCGCAGCATTACTCGGTATCGAACATATCGAAAAAAATGGACATTTTTATGTCAACGGTATGGCCGGGGCCGAGGCTGACGAACAGCGTCGATTCCTTCAATTACACCCGACCCTTTACCAAGGTATAGATCAAACCACTCACCTTCGTATTATCGAGGGGAAAATCAATCTCCGCGACCTCAGCGGGCCTGGCTTCGCCACCCACGCCTACCCCGACTTCAAGCAGAGTGCGCCCGTTCTTCAGGTCGACTAAACATTCGTTTAGTTAATGNAAACGAGGCGATGGCTTTGGCACTAACAAGCAGTGNTATCATAAGGAAAACTCGCGTTATCGGTCCTATGATATTGATAAACCAAAAAAAACCACCAGGTTGAACTGATGGTTTAATAAAACGGAGGAGGTCAGAAATCAGCTTTACAGTCAATTTCTGGTATACAGTATACCTTTTGTTCGCCATGATGACAATACTCGACGGGTTCGTCCCCTCTGCTGGACGCCGAGAACCGCTTAGGGATCTGGCGATAGCCCCTCATCAGGCCCAACACAGTCCTATATGATCAGACGCGATGAACGAGACCGAAGAAATTGATCTTGCCAGCGGCCTCGCTGCCTTTGAATCCAAACACTTCTCGAGCGCCATGCAATATCTATCGCCCCTCGCTAGGGCAGGGAATGCAGAAGCTCAATACCGCGTCGCGATCATGTTTCAAAATGGCTTGGGCCTTGTTGCCAACGAAGCGCAAGCTTTTGCCTGGCTGCAACGAGCAGCTGAACAAAATCACGGCCTTGCACAGCACGGACTCGGCTGCTGCTACCTTGCCGGCCAAGGTACCGTCAATGATGACGAAGCCGCCGTTTACTGGTTTCAGCGCGCAGCCGAACACGAACTGGCCGGCGCTCAACTCGCCCTCGCGGAGCTCTACGAGCAAGGCCGCGGTGTGCCCATTGACCTTGCCAAAGCCAACCGGTTGTATCGCCAGGCCGGCTTTTAGCCTCTGTCAACACCACTCACTTGCACAATGACGTGACACTTTCGTCGGTGACATTAATTTGATCGACCTACTGTACGCAACGCCATGGATTTCTTTCCCGTTTATCTAAAACTAACCGATGCATCCTGTCTTGTAGTGGGTGGCGGTAAGATTGCCGAAAGAAAAATTGATCTCTTACGGCGCGCTGGCGCCCGAGTGACGGTTGTATCACCAACACTAATTCCAGCATTACGCATTGCAAAAAACGAGGGACAAATCTTTCATCAGGCGATGTTGTTCTCTGCCGATGCATTAGAGGGACACTCGCTGGTCATTGCCGCAACTAATCAGGAGAACATCAACCGGCGGGTTGCATTGGCGGCAAAACAAAGAAATATTCCTGTGAACGTTGTTGACCGCCCAGACCTGTGTAGTTTTATTATCCCCTCTATCGTTGACCGCTCGCCTGTGATCATTGCCATCAGTACTGGCGGGGCATCACCCATACTGGCCCGACTGCTCAAATCCCGGCTTGAAACGCTTATCCCTGCTACCTATGGACGTCTCGCGGCACTGGCCCGAGCTTTCCGAGCAGACGTGCAAGCGCGATTTAGCAACGCGCGTGACCGTCGAATCTTCTGGGAAGACATTTTGCAAGGGCCAACCGCCGAACTGGTGTTTGCCCGCAGAGAATCCGAAGCCCNCGAATCGCTGAAACAGGCATTGAGCACCACCGATCCCACACCGCCACCGCGCGGTGAGGTGTATCTCGTCGGCGCAGGACCCGGAGATCCTGATTTGTTAACTTTTCGCGCACTCCGCCTAATGCAGCAAGCAGACGTTGTCCTTTACGATCGGCTAGTCGCGCCAGCTATCGTCGATCTGGTCCGCCGCGATGCGGAACGACTGTATGTCGGAAAGAAAAAATCCGATCACTCAGTACCCCAACCGGACATCAATCAGCTGTTGGTCGAATTAGCCACCAGTGGCAAACGAGTACTTCGTCTCAAAGGTGGCGATCCTTTTGTGTTCGGCCGTGGCGGAGAAGAGATCGCTGACCTGGTCAGCGCAAAGATTCCATTCCAAGTCATCCCTGGCATCACCGCAGCTTCCGGCTGTGCCGCCTATGCTGGAATTCCTCTTACCCATCGTGACTTTGCCCAGTCCTGCACATTTGTCACTGGCCACTTAAAGGGTGATGCTGTCGATCTGAATTTCAAATCACTGGCTCANCCTGATCAAACCGTTATTGTCTATATGAGCCTGACTGGACTCGAGGTGATTTGCCAAGAGATGTGCGCTCACGGTGCGCCNCCAGACCTGCCTGCCGCCCTGATCGAACAAGGCACCACNGCGCAACAGCGTGTGATTGTTGGTACGCTCGCCTCACTTCCTGAACAAGTGGCAGCTGCGAATGTCCAGGCTCCGACCTTATTGATCATCGGCAAAGTGGTAACGCTACATGACAGTCTAGGATGGTTTCGGCCAGACACTGAAAATGATNCNGCCCCATTGCCCAGACCAGAGTCATCTGGTCAAAGTATGACCTGAAACGCGGCATCTTTCGACTCACATTCTATGGTTAACTTTCAGGACATCGGGCCCAATAACCTCAAACCAGACTCAATGAAACGAATCGAGTTGAATGGCCTGTNCATCTTGATCGCTAACATCAAGGGAGCGCTCTACGCNGTACAAGACACCTGCACTCATGAAGATGCCTCGCTCTACCAAGGCGCCTTAGANGGAGACTGCGTCCGCTGCCCGTTGCACGGCAGTCGATTCTGTCTCACTAATGGTCGAGCCATCGATGACCCAGCAGAAATTGATCTCGCCGTTTATTCGGTCTTCACTCGAGACGGGCGAATCTTCGTCTCAACTTCAGCATAATACCCATCGATGTTAATGAGCGGCACAGTCCGCNAACCCAACTGGGAGACCTACTCTGTTGACTTCTTCACCCCCGCGAGAGGGCAGCCTTGACGCGCCGACCCGTCACCCCATCGATTGGCAGAACCCGGCGTTTTTCGACGAGCAACAGCTCAATGAGGAACTCGAAAGGGTTTTCGATATTTGCCATGGCTGTCGGCGGTGCGTCAGCCTGTGNCAAGCATTTCCGACTCTTTTCGACTTAGTTGACGAGTCCAGCACCATGGNAGTCGATGGCNTCGACAAAGCCGACTATAAGAANGTAGTAGAACACTGCTATCTGTGTGATCTGTGTTACATGACAAAGTGTCCTTACGTACCACCTCATGAGTGGAACGTGGATTTCCCTCATCTGATGTTGAGAGCCAAAGCTGTGCGTTTCAAACAATCAGGCGCTCGCTTTCGTGATCGCGTGCTCACCAACACGGATCAGGTAGGACGTCTGGCCAGCCTTCCAGTCGTTGTCAATGCGGTTAATGCAGCCAATCGATCTGCACCTCTGCGGGGAGTCCTCGAGAAAACACTCAAGATACACGCGAATGCCAAACTGCCGCCCTACCATAACCCAACCCTCAGNCAACAGTTGCGTAACCACGAACCGAGCACCACCGATGCCATCGAAATAACTGATCGGACTCAAGGTAAAGTGGCCCTGTTCGCCACCTGCTATGGTAACTACAACGCCCCGGATCTTGCCCTCGATCTGGTACGNGTGTTTGAGCACAACCACATCCCCATGACATTAGTCAGGACTGAGCAATGCTGCGGCATGCCAAAATTCGAACTGGGTGACCTCGATGCCGTTGCGCGCGCCAGTGAACACAATCGAGACTCGCTAATCGAAATGATTGATGCCGGCTGGGACATCGTTGCTCCCGTTCCTTCCTGTGTTTTGATGTTCAAGCAGGAACTGCCTCTGATGTTTCCCAATAATGCCGACCTTCAGCGTATTCGAAAACGAATTTTTGACCCCTTCGAGTACCTCTATCTTCGACATCGAGCCGGACTTTTGAATGTAGAGTTTAAACACCCCTTGGGAACAGTCGCCTATCACGCCGCCTGCCATCAACGCGTACAAAACTTTGGTTCGAGAACAAAGCAGATTCTTGAATTGGTCCCTGAGACAAAATTGGTCACGATCGAGCGCTGTTCAGGACATGATGGGACTTACGCTGTTAAGTTAGAAACACACAACGCCTCGATGAAAATTGTGAGGCCGATCGTTAAACGTATACAAGCGGTTGCACCCGATCACTATGGTAGTGATTGTCCGATAGCAGCTACACAACTTTGGAATGGGCTGGGCGGCGACACTCCCCCACGGCATCCTATCAGCCTACTGCGAATCGCTTACGGTCTCTAACCACAGTGCCGCCGCGACAACAGTCAGTTTGCCCCTAATGAGTTCGATGATCCGCTCCACTGTCGAGCGCGCCGGCAAATTCGCACAACGCGGTGACCAAGTTGAGTCGATCCTGAAGCACCTTGGTTTCGACAAGCCCCTGTTTTTCCTGGGGCGAGAAGGGCAGACTCGATCCCAGTGTATCGATAAGTTCGGGAGTACCCAATTCATCTAGGGCGCCCCACTCCACCGTCATCGACCGATGCTCCAGGAGATGCTTAGCAGCAGCCAACAAACGACCGCTTTCGAGTTCTGTTTGCTCTTCTTTCAGGTCATGACAGAACCGATCCCAAGATATCTCGGCCAAGCGGTATCCCCGCTCGACCGTTCGTTCACTCACCACATCAAATCGGCACAGTCCCGCAAGCACAATCAACAAACGCCCATCGCGGGTTTCACTGAAACTAACGATACGCCCGGCACAACCTGTCTGATGCAGCGCCGGCTCAGGAGCCGATGAATCTGGCAGCGGCTGAATCATGCCAATCAATCGGGCATCTGCCAGGGCATCAAACACCATATTCAGGTACCGCGGTTCAAAGATGTTTAACGGAAGTTGCCCATGCGGCAACACCACTGCTCCCTCTAAAGGGAAAAGCGGGAGCGTAGCGGGCAACTCACCAAATTTCGGTGAAAAAGCGTTTCTCATTGTGGTTGGAATCCTAGCACACAGCTGCNGACTAAGAATAAAGAACCTATCAGGCATAACAAAGTGATCTGTCTATTCCACGCACGAGTACTTCGCATAACGTGAACAGAATAGAATCCCGCTATTGCCACATTGACGAGACCAATACCAGTGTCAGCAATTGCCATCATTGGCTGGGGTTCCTTGTTGTGGGATCTAGATAATCTAACGCCTTTTGTTCAAGGTGACTGGGCTATTAATGCTGGTCCTCGTTTGCCGCTTGAGTTTTCCCTTGTCTCTCGCAAACGCCTTGGTGCGCTGGCACTCGCTATCGACGAGAAACATGGAGCGTATTCCCCCTCATCCATAATCCTCAGCGTGCACTCGGACATTATCGAAGCACGATCAAATCTTGCCGCTCGTGAACGCACCGCCCTCGACGGTATTGGCTTCATTGAGCTCGAACAACAGTCGGACTACTCCATATCGCTAACGACCAAGACATTAATCTCCCCATGGCTCAAGCAAAGCGGTTTGCAAGGAGTCGTCTGGACCGACTCACCACCCAACTTTGAAAACCACACCAGTCANCCCTTCAGTGTGGAAAATGCCAAACGCTATCTTCATTCTCTCAGCGAACCTTCCTTGCGCGAAGCCAAACGGTACATCACCAATGCCCCGGTCGGAGTCCAGTCACCGCTGCGACTTGCGCTCGCACAGGAGACATGGTGGCTGGATGTTATTTCGCTGTGACACCTAACACCCCCTCAACAAAAAATCGAAGACCCATTAGTGATGGGAATACGCTCTACCGGGGGCGATTTGCGCCCTCACCCACGGGCCCACTGCACTTCGGTTCCATCGTGGCAGCGGTAGGGAGTTACGCCGATGCCCGTGCGCACAATGGACAATGGCACCTTCGAATTGATGACATTGATGAAACACGCACAGTCCCCGGAGCAGAATCAGCCATACTCCAGACTCTCGAAGTGTTGGGGTTTGAGTGGAGCGGCTTACCCACTCGACAAAGCCACAAACAAAGCCGTTATCTGGACATCGTCCATACGCTTCTCGATCAGAACTACGCGTTTCCCTGTGGCTGCTCACGGCGCGACGTGCAAGCACATGGTCAGGCACAAAACACGGCAATGATCTATCCCGGGACCTGTCGCGAAGGGCTGCCACCAGGACGTACCAGCAGAACCATACGGCTTCATGTGCCTGATACCACCTCTGTGATGACGGATCGCTTTTTGGGCCTCTTTGAACAGAATCTCGCCAGGGAGGTTGGTGACTTTGTCGTCCACCGAGCGGATGGGTTTGCCGCCTATCAACTCGCTGTGGTAGTCGATGATGAAGACGAAGGGATCACCCACGTNGTGCGTGGAGCTGACTTATTGNCTTCCACTCCGCGCCAGCAACTGCTTCAAACCTATCTCGGATTTACAACGCCGAGTTATGCGCATCTCCCAGTGGTCATCGACTCCGCGGGTCACAAACTGTCGAAGCAAAATGCGGCTCACCCTATCCCAGACACGCACCCCCTGCCCGTTTTGATCAACGCATGGCGATTTCTCGGTCAGGTAACGCCAAGTCAGGTCGCCAATGTCGATGAGTTCTGGGAAGCGGCAACTTGTCTTTGGTCTCCTGAGCGGATTCCGCAACTGAAATCCTACTCGATGCCACGCCTCGATGCGGGGTATTGATCTCCGCCGATGCGCTCAGCATTGAGCCCAAGGTAAACCATCGTATCGCCATCCAGATATNCCACTACGGTGATCATNCTTATCCAAAGGNCCTTCGAAGCCATCGATAATTGAAAAGACGTTGTTNACTCCGTCTTCAAGCAACACTTCGCCAGCAGCTTTCGAACGCTCACCCGAACGACAAATCAGAAGAATCGGATCTTCCCGCTTCACTCCCACCTCGGCTACCACTGGCAACAAAGCGCGTACCTGATTGGTAAAACAGGGGTTCGGTATCCAATCAGGCTCGTCGATGTACGGAATATGCGCGGCCCCCAGCGGGTGTCCAACAAAAAGAAATTCCTGCGTCGATCGGATATCGATTAGACGAATTGCCGCATCAGACTGCAACCAGCGCCAAGCGACACTCGCGGTAATAGATGCCACACCAGATGCCATCTTGCCGGTGTCCGATTGGGGTAGTAAATGGCTGTGCGCCAAATGTAGCCTTTAGTGTGAGATGAATTCCCGCGGTCATTGGCCCATACCACTAGGCCGATAAGACCATGTCCTGCTCAGGAAAACTAGCTGCTCACCCACGCTCCGTCAATAGNGAAATAGAAAATACATCTATTTTTCTTCGTTATTTAGACTTATATATGTTATTTTCCTACTTAAGATAATATTTTGAGCAAAATTTTATGGATGACATCGATCGGAAAATACTGCAACTCCTGCAGAACGATGCCAGTCTTGCCATCAGTGAAATCGCTTCACGGGTCCACCTGTCAACCACTCCCTGCTGGAAACGCATTCGACGAATGGAACAGGAGGGCGTAATCCGGAAACGGGTTGCCCTTTTGAATGCAGAAAAAGTGGGTGCAGGGTTTACGGTTTTTGTCTCGATTCGAACGAATCAACATACCAAAGCTTGGTTCGATGAGCTATCCAGCGCCGTTAGCGATATGCCGGAGATACTTGAATTTTATCGTATGGCTGGGGAGGTGGATTACCTGCTTCGTGTGGTAGTGCAAGATATGGGAGGCTATAACGACTTTTATACGCGACTAATCGGTCGTCTGCCCCTTGCGAATGTAACAGCAGGGTTTGCCATGGAACAGATCAAGTACACGACAGCACTACCACTCGCTAGTGGNTAATGATCAGCGNATTTCATATCCGTTGACCTACCCCGCTGTTAGTTAACCGTAGACAACCAAATATCTACATTACGATGACTCTTAATCATTCTTGACTACATGGTAGACCTAACGCAACAGTGTCAGGCTTTCAGTGTCAGGCATTTCTCTCCACATCAAATGGTATCGCACGCTGACTGCGTTCCCAGACAACACCTGATCTAACTTAATTGATGTCAATTCAATCCACGGATCGAATTGATCCACTCGCCACAAGTGGCCCGCCTTATGCGCCACTAATACATCGTTTGACCGTTTTATCATCGTCGCTAATTCTTTGCTTGAAACCGCTGACATCACCACAGTTTCTTGGCCCTGCAAGTCCCGTAATATGACTTCTAAGTCAGTGATCACCACATAACCTGGCCTGTCACCCGGATCGAGCCTCAACCTAAGCGGAAGCCCACCGTTTATGGATATATCGTGTGTCGCGTCTACATCCACCTGATAGAAGCCAGACTCACCCAACTCTGCTTCATAGATAGTCTTGTTGGAGTTTTTCTCGGTAAACGCATCGTCCTTTTCTGCCCAGTAGATCTGGGACGAAACAGTGATCGGCAACCGCGGCACCGTCGTCATTTTCTCGGCCACCCGCATTGTGGCTGAGGGATAAATTAGGATTTCCGACTGATCGCACCACTCGATCTCCACCGGTTTTCCATTTAACCGGATGATTTTCGATCGATCGATCAAATACCACGCTTTCGTGGTCCAAGAAGTCGCATCGTCAACTGAATGATCAACAACTGCAAAATCATATTGCCCAGAAAATTGGCGTCTCGAGCTTGCCCAGAAATAAGGCTTCAGCGTCACCCCATGAATGGGTACGACTTTCAAGCCCTTGTTCGATAACAAGGTTAACGGACGTGCCTGCCAGTACTGAGCTACACCTCGAGTTAATTGGTGACTTTCTGCCACATCGAGGATGCAATCGACAACCGCGGGTTTGATCTCGTCGTGATCAACTCTCACTACATCAGTAATACCGGCGCGAGCGACCGCAGTAATCAGCAGACTAGACACCAACAAGAACGATAACGCCTTGGCTCTTACCGAGATGAGCACGATACTGATCAAGACAATCGAATACACCATCGACAAATAATTTGCAGTGATCATATACCGTGCCGGCTGCTGATCATGCAACGAGAAAAGTCCTACGTTGAAAAGCACAATCACCAGTGCTATCAGGGAAAAATACTGTAAGCGGGTCCATTCCTGAACNGCACCAAGATACCGCTGAACCCATGCTTTTCTAGTCAGAACAAGGAGAGAACCAACGACAAATATCACAAACATTGTTCCACGGATTGGGCTTGAAAACTGCAGCGTAATGAACTCAGGCACATAGTCCATAATCTGTGTTAAGAGTTCTAATGGATCAGACAAACGATCAAGTAACGTTTCATCACTGGTACGAGACATCACTCTAGGGTCTACCTTAAATTCCAGCCGGCCCCACAAATACCGCCCCAATACTGTCGCTGCCACTAAGGCAAAACCCACTGACATCAACCGATACCACTCACGCGGTCGACACAGTCCCTCCAGGAAAAGCAAACCAATAAGCGGCAAAACAAACCAAGCCACAAATATGAACCCAGAAGAAATGACCAAACCACCTGTAATGACAATCAATACCACAAGGGTCCACAACGCCGACTGTGAATAACGTCCCCGAACAAACAGGACTCCAGCAATCAATATCAACCCATCCAAGAACGTCGCATAATGATAAAACGGAATCAAAACGGCCTGATCGACAACAAAAAGGGAAGCTGTCGCGAGACCAGCAACCGACGCTATGGNTANNCCTGTATAGGCACGCTTTCCGACAAAAAGCCACAGCAATATCCAGCACAATACCGCCGTGTAGATAGCTTGGCTCGCGGCATAGGAAAAAACCGCACCCTGTATCGATGACCAAAACAGCGCGAATGGTAAGTAAAAGGGTATTTCCGTGAAAAGCTCTGGGGATGGNGCAAAGAACCAGTCTGACAGTCGTCCAGATCCCAACAAGACATCTTGAACAAAATCGGGGATATAGAGCATATCCGCGCTCAACAATTTTTCCTGTTCCTGCAGTACAGTAATGACACTGATCCACCACAGACCGATGACTGCTGAGGTCGCGAGAATTAGACTCAGAACTTTACCGATGACTCGCAATGTTATTGCCCTCAACAGTTCGTCTACTTCATCAGACGAGAAAAATCATCGCTTAGCCTGTCCAGGCACCTAGCTTCTTGNAATACCACAACCATAGAGATTGCCANCCCTAAGCGAGACATATAGTTGAGAGAGTTTCGTAACACACAACANTCGTTGCCCTAGGTCTTGCAGTTTAGTCGGCATAGGTGCCAACTTGAACCAATAATCCAGTGGATAGCGGTTACTAAAGGGCGCGATTGTAATATCCTCATAGCCGGCGTCGTCGAATAGATAACGCAAACTAGCCGACGAAAAAAGCTGCAGATGCTCAATNTCAAATATTGGCGATCNCTGCTTGAGCAAGCGCGCAGTTAAAGCNCGAAAGTTATGGCACACAATCAGAAATAATCCTCCCGGTTTCAATAAGCGAAAAACACTCCTGGTTAGTGCCTTNACATCCTCAACGTGCTCCACTGTCTGGAAACAAGTGACTAACGAATACTTCCCGACAGCAAAATCCATCTCTGAAAAGAAACCCTGGTGAATAGCCGTCTGATTTTCATCTGACGCAGCCCGCAAAGGACCTTCTGACGGCTCAACACCTTCAACCTGGCTAAATCCTATCCCACGCAATACGTCTAATAACGCACCATCCCCTGCCCCAATATCCAGAGCACGATCAATATCAGGCAATCTGCTCAGCATCGATCGAATCAGNCGCCCATGATTCTGTGCCGCGTCCCGTGATTCGGAAACGGTGTCAAAATCAGCGTTCACGTACTGATCGTGTAACCATTGAATATCGGGCGCGGGATTGGCATACGCGATATCACACAACTCGCATACGACCATTTGATAGTGCATTCCTTCCGGCACTTTTCGTGATGCAAAAGATAAGCCGGTCAGNGCTGCCATCCGTATATCTTCGTCAATCAGCACACTGGTAATGCGACTNGACCCACAAAGCGGACAAGCGCGGGGTTCGAGCCTCATTGNNTTNTTNNGGANCGCAGTCAAAGNTCTCGTTTTTCCCCATCACGCAAAAGTGCACGGCGAATAAANCGGGGTCGCTGTTTGACTTCCTCAAATATTCTCGCGATGTACTCNCCCAATAAACTAACAGACAAAAGAATCAGCGACCCGAATGCCAGATTAACCAGTAACAAGGTGGTAATACCTTTCGGTGCGATCTCAGGGAAGAGTAGTTTCGCGAAGACCTGGTACACGATTAATAATAGTGACACCAGAAATGCCACCGTGCTAAATGCCGTCAATATAGTCAGTGGCACATAACTGAACGAGAAAATTCCTTTCTTTGCCCAACCAATATTCTTGAAAAAGCTATTGGTCGTGCTACCGAACAATCGCTCCGGCCGAACATAATCCACACCTGTTTGAGCAAAACCAACAAATGCTCGGGCGCCTCGTAAAAACATGTCGCGTTCCGGAAAATTCAGCAATTGCCTTACGACACGGATATCCAATAATGAGAAATCGCCCGCATCATGGGGAATAGCGATATATGAAAACCGGTCAAATACTCGGTAAAACGCCTTGTAGGCCCACTGCATATACCACGGTGCCTCCCGTTTCACACGCCGCCCGTAAACCACATCGTAGCCGGCGCGCCATTGCTGAACAAATTCGATAATTAATTCCGGCGGGTCCTGTAAGTCACCATCCAACAACACCACGGCATTCTTAGTGGCTATTTCCATGCCACTTCGAAATGCCGCCTGAGAACCAAAGTTGCGAGAATGACTAATGCCCACTACTCGATGATCTGTTGCGGTCAATGCCTGAATCACTTCCTCAGACGAATCTGGACTGGCATCATTCACAAAAATAATCTCATAATCGAGACTGAGCTTTCGGAAAGTCTCACTCAACCGCTCATAAAGAATGGGAATGGCTTCGCCATCCTTGTAACAAGCGACAACCGCGCTGACGCTATATCGTGTATCTGGTTGGACTGCCTGTTTGGTTTCATCCCGAAACCGTTTCTGCTCTCCTTCATCCAGTCCCAGATACCACGTTGAAGTCGCTGTTAGCCCTGACCTAAAGTCGATTTGCGCCTGCCAATCTAAGAGCTCCGCAGCGCGACTTGGGTCGGCATACCAGTCATTACGATCCCAATGACGGCTTTCCATGGTAAATACAGGCGCCTCTTTGATCTGAAACAGCTCTTGTGCCAACTCGGCGACATCCAAAATCGAAGTCCTTCGACCGGTACCAATATTGAATACTTGCCCAAAAAGCGCTGGAGTCATCTGTCTTGACGCATCAACGAAGGCTTCAACCGCATCATCAACATACACAAAGTCACGCGAAACCTCTGCATCAACAAACTCAGGGAGTTGCCCTCGGTTGCCATGGATAACAACCTGGGGAATCAATCTTGATGAATCCTCCATCGGACCATAGACGGAATACAACCTGAGATTGACACACGGTAAACCACGCTCTGCCCCCATGTAAGCAATGGCCGCAGCCGCCGAGGCTTTAGAGACGGCGTAGTGACTATTGGGCANCAATGGTGTTTCTTCGCTGGGACCGGCCGACATCTGGCCATATTCTGATGACGTGCCTGCATGTACAAAACTGGCGATATCAAAAGTAGAAAGCTGCTCCAGCAATTTGACTACCAAGTCAAAATTGGTCCGATAGATCTGCGCAACATTGGTCTCAAAAGAATAAGCNCCATAGGCCGCACAATTAAAAACCGTGCGAGGCTTCACGCTATCNAGCAGCTGTTTCACCTCAAAATCAGCAAGCAGATTGACAATCTTTATTGCGTTGTTATTGACGCCTTGTAAGCGCCAGGNATTNGNTCTGCTGGTGGTCCCAAAGACATCGTCTCGACTTTGAATCAAATGTCGAAATAGATTAGCGCCAATAAATCCACTGGCACCTAGCACCAATATAGGCCCGGGCAGCATCGCAATCTTGTTCGACAACAGTGTCACGGTGCGATACCCAAAGCTTCCATCACTTGGCCAGGCTCCAGACCGGACTCACGCCGATGAAATGATTGTGATCCATAGGTACCGGATGGATACCCCTTGGCATAACAATGCAAAAACTGACGTGGAGTAAAGCCGCCACCCATCAGTAAGGCAGCAAGCTGCTGGCCGACGCTACCCTGCAATCCGTGCTCCTCAACAACACATAATCCGTTGGCCACTATATTGCTCAAGAGATCCGGGGGCATATTGGATATNTCAGTCACGGGCAGTTCCCCCAACACCCAAAGATCCGGCCGCTTAGATTCAGNCATAGACAAAATGTGTTGCCAAAANGATCCAGCCAATGGACCCACCACAATCACCGAAATGCCCCCACCGCGCACCAACCGCCTCCAGGGAGAGAATNCCTCAACTTNCTGACCTGGCGGCTGCTCGCAGCGACCGAGTCGTAGATAACCGGGATGATCACTTTGATGCATTCTATCAACGACCCCTTCTACATCAACAGAAAANGCAGGGACAAACGCTCTCATTCCGGGTAACGTCAACAAAGCGCCATAATCTTCCANNGCATGGTGGCTAGCNCCCTGGGCCCCATAACCATAACCGCCCCCGTTGCCGACCAATTTAACNGGCAACCGGTGTTGGCANATATCGTTTCGAATCTGTTCAAAGGGCCTTGCATAACAGAAAGGTGCAATACTGTAGATCCATACATTCATACCTTCTATCGCAAGACCTGCGCCAACCGACACCATATTCTGTTCCGCCACCCCGGCGTTAATGAAGCGATCTTTCAATCGCTCTCGCAGAGGCTCGAGCGCGTTATAGCCAAGATCACCTGTTAAGAATAAGAACTCCACATCAGTTGCGCGGTTGACCCAAGCGTTGCAGGCAGCTGATCTCACGAATCCAGCTCGGCTAACGCTTGACGATAAGACGCTTCATCTAATGGAAGGTAGTGCCACTCAAGACGATTNTCCATGAAGGAAATGCCTTTGCCTTTAACCGTCTGCAGTAGNTAACACCATCGATCTTCCACNGATCGAGTGTTGATCTGCTCAAGAGACGCTTCGAGATGACCATCCAACTCACGCGTTCGAAGGCCAAAGGCCTCCATATATTTTCCAAGATCGTTCATCGACGCCACTGTCTGGGTACTCCNAAACCCCTGCAANCCATTGACATCAACCAACACGACAAGATTTGAGAGATTATGGTGNCGGGCAAAAATAAGCGCTTCCCAGTTAGAGCCTTCCTGCCATTCCCCATCAGAACAAAGACAGAAAATACGTCCGGGCTGTTTTCTCAGTTTCCGGGCCAACGCCATTCCACAAGCCATCGGCAAACCATGCCCCAAACTACCGGTTGCCACCGGAATGCCCTCAAGACGGCNCGGCGGTGGGTGCCCNGAGAGCAGCGTNCCGTCGTCATGAAATGAACAAAGNTCCGACTCCTGCAATATCCCGCGACTCCACAAGGTCACGTACAACGCTCCTGCCGCATGACCTTTTGACAAGACAAACTGATCCTCAGCAGACATCACGTAATGATGCAAATACAACATGGCATCGAGTGCGGACAAATTCCCACCGATGTGGCCTACTCCTGCGTCATGATGTAATTGCAACATTCGAAGGCGCGCCTTGACACGAATTTCTTCAAAATTANTTTTTGTCATANAACCACGACCAGNGAATCTAGGAGCACGATTGTCAGCATTCTATTATGCAAGGCAACCATGCATCTAAATGTAATCAACATATAGCCTATAAAACCTTCAGAAGACTGAAATGCAAGAAAACAATAGCATGGTCACGCACACTAGCGTTGCCACCCACTTGGCACACGCTCATTTTGTCACTGCACCCAGTCAGTTATCAATGCGACAACACGTCTAAACGAAGCACCGATTATCACCCGTATTTGTTCTTAATGGGCTCTAGAACTGCCTCTGCCATTACAATACCTATCAATTCGTCGCTCGTTGTCTTGCCCTTGCTAACCATGTCGAACTCCTCCCGTACTATCAGCTCCATTCTCCCTGGAATGCCCACATCGGATGGAGCCGGAGTTCGCTTGACCCGCTACATTGGGTCACCACAACTCGACACGCTAGACCCCTTTTTAATGTTGGATTTTTTTGAATCCGATGACCCCGATGATTACATCGCCGGCTTTCCATCCCACCCCCACCGAGGTTTCGAAACAGTAACGTATATGCTGGCGGGACGCGTTCGACACGAAGACAGCGTTGGACACACCGGTGTGATTGAAGCCGGGGGCATTCAATGGATGACCGCGGGTCGCGGCATTATTCATTCAGAAATGCCGGAACAGGAATCCGGCCGACTGGCCGGATTCCAGCTCTGGGTGAACCTACCCGCATCTCAGAAAATGGTGTCACCTGCCTATCAGGAATTTCCCGCGCATCAAGTTCCACAAGAAGTTCGCGCTAATGAAGCCACTATTAGGGTTATTACGGGACAAACCAGTTTAGGTGCGACGGGACCGGTGCATGACATCGTGACAGACCCGTTGTACCTGGATGTCACTGTGAACAAACGCAGCACTTTCGAAGAACCCATTCCAGAGACCCACAATGGGTTTATTTTTGTGATTGACGGTACGTTGCTGATCGAGAGCCATCACTCGAATTCAGCACAGTCCGTTACGCGCCGGCAACTGGCAGTGCTTGGCGAGGGAGATCGACTGGTTGCCCATACGAGTGATGTCGCCGCCCGATTCTTACTGGTGGCGGGGAGGCCGATTGGCGAGCCCGTGGCACGCTACGGGCCCTTTGTAATGAACACCCAGGACGAAGTTCAACAAGCCATGCACGATTATCAAAGCGGTCTTTTCTAATTTTGAGTGTCAGCGACAAAATCTGAATCACCACACAGTTCGTCTAGGTGCAAAAAGACCGCGCTTAACCTTGCATTACTCCCTATGATTCTGACTCTGACTCTCTTTGTCAGCGGTGGCGATCATTGCCTCTGCAATCTCCAGACGTGATGACCCGCCAACATGCCTTAAACCCGCGGCTGCACTGCGCCGATCGGCTACAGAGTGGTTCTGTCCAACCTTCCATTTGCCCTCTAACCGTTCGATCTCTATCGAAAAGCCCACGATGCCCCCACGCATTTTCTCGTAAGCCACGGGATCGAGCCCTGCCGCACTCCACGGCACTTTTTCAAGACCCGCCTCGCTGTGAGCGGTTAAGTCTTCAAGGCCCTCCATTAGCTTCTGATCATCCAATCGGCGCGGACAACCCTGAGCGTGAACTGCCATGAAATTCCACGTGGGTACTTTGCCGTCGCTTTCGTACCAGTCGGGGGAAATGTAGGCGTGCGCTCCCGTGAACACCACGGTGACTGGCCGATCAGAGCAAAGTCGTTGTGCAACCGGATTCGCGGCCGCAACATGGAGAAACATCGTCCCGTAAGCATTCTCACCTGTATTCAATATCACCGGTAAATGCTGCGCATCGACAGAGCCCGTTGGATCAGCCGAGATCAATACGGCAAACGGGTACGTCCGCATCAAGTCGTGCATCTTGCTCAGCGAAGGCTGCACAAAAAATGGTGGGATATACATACTAAGACTCCTTGATCGGTGGAACTAAAAAGTAACCCTATTGGGGCGCCAACCCGCTGATCATCCGATGATCTGTCACGCGATGCCCCGATAGTCAGATAAGCGACCCAATCGAATGCCCCGACCGCATGCGCTGCCGTAGAATGGACTCCTATCACGCAACGGTACGACACCCCCTACGAATGACGTCGGGACCCGTATTGCTCGCCCATTTGAAAGGAACACCTTGATGTGGTCTGATGCCATTCGACGCCATGCGGTTGCAATGATCGCACTCAGTAGCCTGCTGGTTTCAGTCAATGGCCTTGCGATCCGCAGTATTGAAAGCACAAATCCTTGGCAACTGATTTTCGTTCGTCAGAGTTTCTTTGCCCCAACGCTGATACTGATTCTACTACTTCGTTACCGCAAAAATATCGTACCTGTGTTTATCAACATTGGCCTTCCAGGGCTTTTCGGCGCTGCCGCCATCGCCCTCGCCAACATCTGCATGATCCTGGCGATGACTTATACAACGATTGCAAATACCCTTTTTACATTGGGTGCCTGTCCGTTGATCACTGCAGTCCTCGCCCGAATAATCTTGAAGGAACGTCTCACACCAGCGACGCTAATCGCAACGCTCGTCGCCATGACTGGCATCGGCATCATGGTCGGTGGGGGTGTAATGGGAAGCGGCGTGCTGGGCAATCTGATAGCCCTTGCCTGTGCGCTATTCTTTTCACTGTTCGTCATTTGTCTTCGTATCGGGAAAGACCGTGACATGCTGCCGACCAGCGTCATCGGTGCACTTCTCGGTGTCGCGATCGGAGCGATTGGCTGTCAATTCGATTTTCGCATGTCAAACCAGGACCTGTGGCTGTGTTTTGCATGGGGCGGATTACTGATGACCGCGGTCCATACCTTGTTTACACTCGCATCGCGCTTTGTTGCGGGGGCAGAGATCATGCTGATCTCCCTGATCGAATTCATGCTAGGCCCGCTTTGGGTTTGGCTGGTGTACAGCGAAGCGCCCGGTACGACAGGTTTAATCGGTGGCGCCTTGGTGCTCGGCGCGGTCACCATCCGCAGTGTCTTGTTGATCCATCAGCAACGGAGTCAGAGCCCCTGATCAAGATCACGAATCGCACAACGCGGACAATAACTCATCCAACTGCGTTAGCGTTGTCTCGGGAGGTAACAAGACTGCACGGAAATACAAACGATCTCTCCATCGGGATAAACTGAACCAACCCGGTGCATCGGTCGTCATGCGACGATGCCTGGCAGTGATCTCATCTTCTGCTGTCACGCCGTTCAAAGAAAAGCATTGCAGATTCAGTTCAGGTCGGTGTGCCGGCTCAGTCATCATTCGATCCACCAGCCTCCCATGAAATGCTTCAGTCAACGCCATCGCGCTATCGATCTGCAGCCCGAGTGCACGAGTACCGATCACCTGAAACAAAGTCCACAAAGTGAGGGCATCTGCACGGCGCGACCCCTGCAATCCCCACTGTCCCCGATGCGCAGCCCCTGTCACCGAATAGGGTAACGAGACACCGAAACGCGCGTCATGCTCAGCGCCCGCTCGAAACAGCACCACCGCACACACTCGAGGAACATACATCCACTTCTGTGGCCCGATCACCACCGAATCGGCGACATCAACCCCCGCCAAATGGTGTCGATGCTGCCCGCTGAAACACAAGGCACCACCGTAAATTGCGTCCACATGAAACCAGGCGTCATGACGGCGACAAATCGCCCCAATCTCCGCTAGTGGGTCAATCGCCCCGTGGATCGTTGAGCCGGCCACCACCGCGACAATATTGTGCAGCCCGGCATGACGGGAAAGTTGTTCATCCAGTGCGGATGGCTGACAACGGCCTGTGTCATCTCCTGGCATCACCAAAATATGTGCCTTGGGGATACCGAGTACCGCCGCCGCTTTCATGACCGAAGCATGGTGGCATTCCGACACATGCAGGCGTACTCGATCGCGGCTCTCGATATTCTCGAATCCGCCGCAGGCCACAAACAGCGCAGTCAGATTTGCGATCGACCCGCCACTGCAGAAGGTACCCGTACTACTGACAGGCAAACCCAACCGCTGAGCGAATGCCTCAATCAACCCCTCTTCAATTTGGCTTGCAAAGGGCGACAACTCACGAAAGAGTAAATTGTTATTGAGCGCGGAAACCACGCAATCTGTCAGCGCTGCAACCGGATGCGGTGCAGTATCCATGTGTCCCAACATGGTTGGCTCAGCAAGCCGAGTGCTGCGCTCAACAATCTCTTGCCACAGACCTGGTAAGGCCTCCGCGCCGACGCCTTCCTCCGGCAATATGGAAGTCACCTGGGTTTCACTCGGTATCACCCGCCCCGTTGCCGGGCGATAGATTGTCTCGAGCGTACGACCCAGTGTGCTGGCTAGTGGTGCTATATCGAGATCAGAAAAATTTATCGTTTCCACGCGAACAGATACCGTAATAATGCGTCCTATCTACCATTCATTCATGCGAGAACCCAACAGATGCTCAATCATCAGATCTGAGTGCCGGGAACCTGTTTGGGGAAATAATCCTCGCACTTCCCTTCACGAAATACATCGGCGGTCGCACAGTGCAGCCCACCGCCAAAGGGATAGGCATCCCGGAATGGCATGGGAATNACTTCAAACTGGAGTTTGTCAAGCTGATCCATCTGATGCACTTCACTCGCTTCAACGATCACTGTTTGGTGGTTCACTACCAACACATTCATCGATAACCAGACACTCGAATAACATAACGGAGGTGGCTTGTCGTTCGCTGGTTGTGCCGCATCAATGATCTCCCAGTCATTGGCTTCGAAGATTCTTCTCTGCTCAGCTGGTAATGGTCGTTTGGGGTTATTCATTACCAAACCAGGTCGCAGCGGCACAAATGTCGCATCGATATGAATCGGGTATGGATCACCTGGGAAATTGACCGCGTGCACTCGGTGATCTGGGTAATGGCGTTTCAACCATTCCATTCCACGCCGGTTCGTGGTCAGCCCATGTTGACAGAAGAGATCCTTACCAATGCGAAGTACATCAGCGGCGTCAAAAAGCGGTTCGTGCTCAGTGGTGACGAAATCTAGCGCGGCTGTACGCCGTAACCTCTCTTCCAAGGTAATTTCATCAAAATACCCCCCCTGGTAAGCGTCAGCGCTCAGGCGGGGCCGCGGTGCCTGCTCCCAGCGAAACTCCGGATCTTCATCGAAGTAACGCTGCATCAAGTCATGGTAGGCAAGATATTCCCAGTAGCGACAACGAAATGACATCGGTGCCGAGAGAATCTCCTTACCCACCGTCAACAAAACATCGCGTGGTGGCATACAGCCAAACATCGTCCCCGTCATAAAGTCCGGTGTTGTCACCGCCTGATTCCATTGAATGGGCGTTGGTCGATCGACCCGTACTCCCTTTGCCTCAAGCCCCTGCGTCAGTGTATCCAATTGCCGGTTGGCCACTTCTACCGTGTGCAACGGTCGCGGTCCCCAGAGGCCACGCATATCACTGTCCTCTGGAATTTTGGCTTCAGTCGCCGGTTCAGTAGGCGGAATACAGGTGAAATCTGCGCGACCGACGATCACATGACGCAACGAATCAAAGTCATTCCAGGAATTGACCACTGTCTTTGACATCGAATTCCCCGTCTTGTTCATTCTTTAGTACAACCTGTGTCACAACATTGTCCGGGCTGTTGTGCCGTTGAACGATTGGACGACTCACTCGCAACCCCCCGTTCAATCAGTCGCTCCACCAACTTTCTTCGCTCCGGAATAGGATAGCGACGGTGAATCTCACTCTTCATCGCCTCCGGTGACCCACCTCCATGCAAACTGATCACAGACATCCAGCCACCGGCATCGGTCGCTGTGATGTCCTCTATAAATCGCGCCACGGAGGCCCGACGCTCGTAAGACACGTCTGGCCGCCCCTGCAGCACTAAGGCAAGGTCAGGCCCTGTTTCCGGATTGTGATCGTCCTCTGGCAAAGGCAAAGTGACGATCAATCCGCCGGACACCGTGTGTGCTAACCGATGCATGTCGTAAATCTGATTAGCGAGNAGCAACTTTCCGATATTGGCATAAACCGGTTCGGGCATTGTATTTCCAGCTGATTCCTCGGTGCCATAAACCGATGCCGCAACCCCGCAGGCATAAAAACCCTCAACGACTTTAATCAATTCAACCATGGTATCTCGAAGATTCACGTTGCCCGTCATGCTAAGACCGTTCGCCTCAATCATTAACGCACCAGCACCAATCAAAAGATCACCAAAACCCGCCCGAGCACCAATACAGGTATGCCGATGATGCGTGGCATAGCTCTTGGTTAGGTGATCAACGTGCATCCATTCACCACAAAGGAAAACGTGCTTCCACGGCACGAAGACCTTATCAAAGAGACATAGGCCAGTCGTCTGACCGTAACGAGCGCTGAAAAGTGCCCCACTCTCACCCGGTCTCCCGGCCGGCCGGGCCACAATAGTGAGTCCCGGCGTNTCAATCGGCACCGCACAAGCCACNGCGAAATCGGTATCTTCCTGAACCATATTGCGCCCTGGCAAAACCAGCAAATGGTGCACATAAGGTGCAGCTGTCACGATCGCCTTGGTTCCAGAGATGACAATACCGTCGGTGCGACGTTCGATCACATGCAAATAACTGTCAGGGTTGGGCTGCTGATGCGGGCGCAAACTGCGATCACCCTTGGCATCAGTCATGGCTATACCAACAGTGAGGTCAGCATCCTGCGATTGATGCAGATACTCGAGAAACCGCGCGTGATATTCAGTTCCCTCAGCCTGATCCACTAACGCGCTAGATTGGTACACCGCGTTAAAACCATCCATACTCAAATAGCGCATCGCACAACCAGTCTCCTGGCAAACGAGACGGGTGTATTCCAGTTTATGCAATAAGTCGTCGGTCGACGAATTGATATGTAAGAATCGATTAACGACTTGTCCGCTTGTCTCTTGAGTCGCACACGCGAGGGGCCGGTGTGTGGGTGATCGTGCGTAGTCATAGGTTACGCCCACCGCNTTGACACCCGCCGCCAACANCGGTTCATCAGCAACACATTCCACGCGCTGTCCACGAACAAACACCGTTGGATTAAATGCTCGCAGGGATTCACGATAATCTTGGGAGGACATCAACATTGGCTTGGGCTCATTCTGGATAAAAGTATGGAGACATCTATAAATGTTTCCAACAAACCATCGTTTGCGTTTTCTGGCGCGTTGGAATCATAACACCCAGGCCGAAACTGCCGTCTTCCACGAGACGTTGGCCTTGCACGTCAGCTGTCGCTCACGTACCTTTTGCTTAACCCTATCCTAATTGAGATGCTTATGTTTGATCCCCAACCAATGGCTGAGCGACTTTTGTCAGCCCACCGCCCCGGCGATGCACTTGCAGGCATGCCAGACCACATGTCGCCAACTACTGTTCTGGAGGCTTATGCGGTTCAGGATGCATTAGTGACTTTACTTGCCACCAAACACGGTGAACCGGCCGGTTACAAGATTGGTTGTACCAACGCGGGTGCCCGGGCACTGCTGCAGGTCGACCACCCATTTATGGGGCGTTGCTTTAAAAACGGTATTGTCAGTTCACCGGCCCAGATCCAGGCATCAGAAATGCATATGACTGGCATCGAGCCAGAAATCGCCCTACGCATGGGTGCAGACATGCCCACTAAAACTACGCCGTGGAATACGCAGGACGCGGCCGAGCATGTTGCTCAAGTGATGCCGGCCATCGAAGTGGTCGAAAGTCGCTTCAGCACCTGGCCAGCAGTTGGACCACTCGGTGCCATTGCCGACAATGGCGTCCATCGAGTGCTCATCGTGGGGCGTGCCACGTCAGACTGGACGCGTGAATCGCTCGACCAGGCCAGCGTGCTTTTGCAATCCAACGGCATCGAGGTCGATTCCGGCACTGCCGACAATGTCGACGGTGGGCCGTTTGGCGCCCTTGCCTGGCTAGCGAACCATCTCAATAACCGTGGGCGCCAACTGCAAACTGGCGATATCGTCACAACCGGTGTCATGTGCAAAATCTACAATGGCCACGCTGGGGAGCAACTTATTGCCCATTATGGTGATCTAGGCGAGATTCAGCTCGCGATTGAATAAGCCGGACCGGCTACTAGTGAGTTGCACGAGTCTATTGGAGATGATGCGTAGTTCAAGACAAACGTGGCGGATAGAGTGACAAATCGATTCCGCCATGATTCGCCCAGGTCACCATCTCCTGCCAGACTTCATCAACCACCGGCACCCCATTACGCTCGCGCTCAGCCAGACAATGCTGCTCAGGTTCACCGGGAATCAGCACCTCATCAAACCCTTCCGCCGGTGCGCTTGATTTAACCCAGTCAAGATACGCGTCCATTCGTGACTGATAAGGTTGTCCAGCGCCCAGACGATCAAGATCAATCGCGATCATTATCCAATTCAATGCCCGTGGATCACCCAATACACCATGCGTGAGTAATTCTGCGATCAGCCCCAAACCGTACCCCTTCGGCCCGGCNGCCGGCAATAACACCCCCCCATCATAGTAGTCGCGAACATCAGTACTCGGTCGTCCGGACTGATCGAGAATCAAGCCCGCCGCCAGCGGTTTATTCGTCTTGCTGGCAGCAAGCAGTTTTCCTTGAGCGACCACCGAGGTCGCAAAGTCAACCACCACCGCCCCCGTGGGACCACCGGGCAAAGCAAAAGCATAGGGATTGGTTGACATAACCCCTTCACGACCGCCGTATGGCGCGACTTTCGGTTTTCCGCGGGCGTGACTACCCCCACCGGTAATAACAGCAAAGCAGTTACCCCGAGCAATGGTCTCAGCGAACGCTCCGATTCTCCCCGTATGTCCACAATTGATGACAGCCGCGGTTGCCATTCCTTGCTCACGTGCGCGTTCCAACACCGTTTCAGCTGCTAGTTGCATTGCCGGCACGCCATGGCCGCCGCCGCCGTCTACACGAATCACGCTGTCGTCACTAGAAGTCACGGTCGCTTCACCGGCCGGATCAAATATTCCCTCAACGATCTGCTCTCGATACTGTGCGAACCGAACCACACCGTGAGAATCAACCCCCCTGAGTGCGTTTCCCATCACATGGGACGCGACGGTGGCCGCTGCACGCTCTGTCATACCCCCCTTCACCAGCAGCAACGCGCCAAGCGTCTCGAGTAAGTCCGCATCAAATCGCACGGTTTAGACTCCCGCCCGAGTCGGCAGCGATAACCGACATGAGTTGATTCATTCGGTTCAGGTCCAAAGGTCAGTGCTGAGGTAGCGCTCACCGGTGTCGGGCAAGATCGCCAGCAGTTCTTTTCCACGCGCCGCTTCACAACGCGCATAGGTCAACATCCCTGCCACTGCCGCACCGCAGGAAATACCACAGAACATTCCCTCCTTTTGTGCGAGCTGCCGGGCACTGCCATACGCCGCCTCGGCCGTCACAGCAATGATCTCATCATAGGCCGACTGATCCAGTGTCTCAGGAATAAAGCTCGGAGCAGTCCCCATGATCTTGTGCTTACCCCCTATGCCAGTCGAAAGAATAGGCGCATCAGCCGGTTCGGTCGCAACAATTCTCAATCCGGGAATGCGGCCCCGCAAGAATGTAGAAAGGCCCGAGATCGTGCCACCAGTGCCTGTCGTACAAATCACTGCATGAAGTTGCTCTCCAAAATCTTCAAAAATCTCGTCTGCCGTTTGCTCGTGAGCAGCCGGGTTAGCCGGATTAAAATGTTGTCCGACAAAAAAGTATCCCTCACTGGCTTCCAGGCGTCGAGCTTCTTCAATGGCGCCAACGGTACCCTCGTTAGCCGGCGTCAGCACTAATTCCGCACCGTACGCTACAAGGATCTGTTTGCGCTCCTCACTCATGTCCTCCGCCATGACGAAGATGGCCCGATATCCTTTGACTGCCGCTACCATGGCGAGCCCGATGCCGGTGTTGCCAGACGTCGGTTCGACAATGACATCACCCGCTTTCAACAGGCCACGCTGTTCAGCATCTTCAATCATGTTAAGCGCGGGCCGATCCTTAACTGACCCACCCGGGTTGAAACTCTCCAGTTTCACCCACAGTGCACTGGCGGCATGCCCATCAAATGAACGCAGGCGAACTGCCGGGGTATGCCCCACTGCATCGAGAATACTGTCGTATTTCATCGATACACAATAACCCGCTTGTACCTGGGCGAACAAGACAATTACCTAAATCGAAGTCGGTATCGCATTTTGAAATGGGCCTTCTCGACTCCAGACGCAGGGCAAAAGATTACCTGTAACCGATTTCCGCTCTCACTCTGGCTGAACAGGCCCTCTTTCCATCACTCACAGAAATCTCTATCAGTCACTCTACCGCGACCTAAAAAGGCGATCGTAGAAAACCAGAAAGTCAGGGCNTTTTTAAGGCCGACCAAAGTCGATTAAAGCTTAAACCTAATTGCACCACGCTTTTAAAAATAGAACTCGAACGACGGCTAATGCCCATCAGCGCGCAGCGNTGTAGCCACCAGCAATACCGTGCTTCGAGAACATCACCTGCCACAGGTGATTGGCGCGGGCACGAAAAGACCCTGCACTGACCAGCAAATANTACTCGAACATNCGACGAAATCGGTCATCGTAGCGTTGCCTCAACTGAGGCCAGGCCTGTTTAAAATTCTCGTGCCACGCCATTAGAGTGGGATCATAATCTGCGCCGAAGTTGTGCCAGTCTTCCGTCACCAACACCTCTTCAGATGCCTTAACAATGGCACGCATGGATGGAATGACGCCATTAGGAAATATATATTTCTCGGTCCATTGGTCTGCTGTGCAGCTGTGGTCGCCCGATCCGATCGTATGCAACAAGAAAAGACCTTCAGGCTTTAGCATGGAGGCGATTTTTTTAAAAAACACCGCGTAGTTTCTAGGCCCGACGTGCTCAAACATGCCGACCGATACGACACGATCGAAAGTGCCGCTAATCTTCCGGTAGTCGATCAACTCAACGCTGACTGGCANGCCAAGACAACGTGTATTGGCCAGNGCAGCCTGATTCTTGGAGACCGTGACAGCGGTCACATTGACATCGTAGCGTGACGCCATCCAGTGCGCCAAACCACCGAAGCCACAACCCACATCAAGTACACGCATACCCTTTTNCAAACCCAACTTACGGCAAATCAGATCCATCTTGGCTTCCTGTGCAGTGGCGAGGTCCGACGCTTGCTGCCAGTAACCGCAGCTGTAACTCATAGACGCATCTAATATCGCTTGGAATAGATCATTGCCGAGATCGTAATGCTGCTCACCCACCATGAATGCTCGCGATAGGCTCTGTCGATTAATCAGACCGAACCATAGCGAAAAAAGCGTATACCGGATATTGCGGCGAATTTTGTTCTCGATGTCCGACAACAGCGCTCGGCAGACCATCTCATCAAGGCGCGGGCAGTCCCACCAGCCATCCATATAGGCCTCACCGAGACCCAGGGTTCCGGAACTCATCACTCGAGNCAGTAACCGTGTGTCATGAATGGTGATGTCCCACTCATTAGAACCATTGAAACGAATACCCGCAGGCTCCAACAAAGTCTGAAANAATCGGGTTTCGCGGGAGTGCCGCCGTTGGAAAGTCTGTGTGCTGATCTCGTTCATGGTGTCGTCAACTGGCAAATGAAGCAATCTCGATACCTGTCTGTGCGTTGGCGCTTCTAGACCACTCGCTCGGTACCCCCATCAACCGGGACCTGTGCGCCCGTGGTTTTAGCAAACAGGGAACCGGCCATGGCACACACCATGCGGGCAACATCCTTCGAGCTAACATGAGTTCCCAATAAATTGCTGGTCCGGTACTCGTCAACAGTGAGTCCGTAATGATTAGCCCTGGCCTGCAAGACCTCATCGGTCCAGATCGCAGTATCAAACACGGCGTTCGGATGCACGGTGTTGATTCGAATACCANACGATGCGAGTTCCAGCGCGGCGACTCGCGCCAATTGGGTCAATCCGGCTTTCGCTGCCGAATAGGCAGCTGCACCCGGGCCCGGTGCCGACACATTCTTTGATCCGACAATCACAATTGATGGATCTATACCATGCGCGAGATATGGAACGCTTACCCGTAACAACCGCATAGCCGCCGACAGGTTTACATCCAGACTGCGTGACCAATCCTCGTCTTTCATTTCACTGATGGGTGCACTGGCAGTAAAAATGCCCGCATTGCTTACAACGATATCGAGCCCGCCAAAGCGAAGCACAACCCGTTCAACGGCATCAGCGACATCAGCACTGTCGGTCACATCGCACCGAATCCCTAAGACATTACTCGTCTCATACTGTTCAGTGATCAGCGGGTTAACGTCAAGCGCGGCGACAACCGCTCCGTTTGCCAGCAACTCCTTGACGCAGGCCTGCCCGATCCCACTGGCAGCGCCGGTCACCAGCGCGATACGACCCTGGAACTCGGCAGCCGACGATCCCTTGCGAAGCTTCGCCTGCTCTAAATCCCAATACTCCACATCGAAAACATCGCTTGCGGGCAAAGCCTTCCAACCACCATGGCACTCCGCCTGGACAATCGCCTCTACGGTGTGTTCAATAATGTCAGCGACCACCTCCACGTCTTTGACGCTGCGACCAAAAGACACCGTGCCGGATCCCGGCCACAATGCCCAGCGCGGTGCCGNATCCAGCATTTNCTGTCCNGCCCGAGTGTGNGCATCNAAATAAGTCTGGTAGTCGGACTCGTATTCGGCCAACGCCTTTTCAGGCTGATCGGTCACCACCAGCGGCAAACGTTTGGTTCGAATAACATGATCGGGCGTCAGCGGACCACGGGTAGCAACCGAACCGGCATCCTCCCTGCAGGCAAACGCGTAGGCGCAAGGCGATCCGTCAAAACGAGCCAACATCGCCGCATCAGCAGATCGAGAAACCAAGCCCCGCAACGTGGCCAGGGCGAGAGCAGCTACGCTTCCGCGGGCATTGTCGAGCGACGCACCTTCGCCGAGAAAATCTTCTGACTCCGTCACCAGATCAATCATGCGGCGGTAACTTTCTCTAGCATCGTCGGCAAACGTAAACAGCCCATGACTCATAAGGACGATACCTTCAAGCGCAGTCCAATCCACCTCCTGAGTCATTCGCCAAATAGCTCGGGCCAAATCAAAACCCGGCATGACGTAAGGCACAACCAAAACCCGATCTCCATAGATCGAACGGATCGCAGTTTCACCCTCGGGTGTATTGCTAACAGTCACAACGGCATCGGCATGGCTGTGATCCACGTAACGAAACGGAATAATGGCGTGGAGGATGGCTTCAACCGACGGATTTGGCGCTCCAGCATCGAGCAATGCTGCCCGCTGCGCCGACACCATATCCGGATCTGACAATGCTGACAGTTGGGCCATTTTTTTGAGGACTTCTAACCTCACAGGCGCGAATCCTGGGCCTTCGATAGTCGCGAGATCCCATCCACTACCCTTGACAAACAGCGCTTCGCTCACTTCCCCGAAAATATCGGTGAACGGCGCCTTAACCGAGGTATTGCCTCCCCCGTGCAAGACCAAGGCCGCCTCCCGACCGATTAGCCGGGAACTGTAAACCCGCATTGCCAGCGGATCGTCCCCACAAGCCGCAGCCTCTGCCTCACTCCATTGATTCTTCACGTTGTTCCCTGTTTCAAGTCAAAACAACCCTGACCCGCGTAGGGGCGTTCTCGCCACTGCTTCATTCACAAACATTCATAATGAGCCTACCCGATCCGCTGCCGGACACTAAATACTATCGCAACTAGGCAGGTCTCGCTGGATCAGGATAAGATGTTCCTGTAGACGATCATTCGCGGTAACGATAGTTACCATCCACCCAACAGTGAATAGCAGGCTGTTAAAACAGACAATTCACACACCAGGAGAGATTTTTCATGAGTATCNGGCGAATTNAAGTGGCTGAACGNATGAGCCAGGCCGTGGTTCACGGCAACATTGTTTATACCGCTGGCCAGGTCGCCCAAGGCACGCCGGGTGGCACGATGGCTGCCCAGACTCAAGAGGTTCTAGACCGCATCGATGCCTTGCTTGCAGAAGCCGGCACGGACAAAAGCAAGTTGATCTCAACCACAATCTGGATCACCAGCATGGATGATTTTGCCGAAATGAATAGCGTCTGGGACGCATGGGTCTCACCGGGCAACACGCCGGGGCGCGCGTGTGTAGAAGCGAATCTGGCATCGCCTGTTTTTTCAGTCGAGATCGCCGTGATCGCCGCTTTAGACTGAGCCCCGTTCAACTCCTATGCACATCGCTGTACTCGGTGCTGGTATCGCGGGTGTCACCACTGCCTGGGAGCTTCTTCGAGACGGCTATCAAGTCACCCTGATTGATCGAGGCCGCGACGCGGCCAACTTCACCAGTTTTGCGAACGCTGGCCTGTTGGCTCCAGGACACGCCTATGCCTGGGCATCGTCCCGCTCTCCTCGCATGATGCTGCGGTCGCTGTGGCGGAACGATCAGGCGATTCGCTTTCGACCCCAGTTCGACACTCGCCAATGGCGATGGGTGGCGGGCTTTCTCGGCCAATGCAATGATACACGGGCCACAATCAATACTCGCCGTAAAGCCCGACTATGCAGTTACTCTCTAGAACGCCTACAAGAGGTCGTTACACAAACCGGCATCAGTTACGACGGCAACGACGGCGGACTGCTCTACTTTTATCGTTCTGCTGAAGCCTTCGAAGCGGCCGCCAGAAAGTGTGAGATTCTGCGTGGCGAAGGGATCACCATTGAAGTGCTCGACACGAATGCCACGATTACTCGGGATCCGGGCCTCGCACAGGCGAGGCGACGTATCGCGGGCGCACTTTATTCAACATGCGATGAAAGCGGCGACGCGCGGCTTTTCTCAAACGCCCTGATGGAAAAGTGCCGCCAAGCCGGTGCCGACATTCGCTTTAACACTGCTATCACTTCGCTGCGCAGTGAAGGAACACGGATCCACAGTATGACGACCGATCAAGGCGAAGTGACTGCAGATGCTTTTGTCCTTTCTCTTGGCGTGTACAGCCCACACCTTGTCAGAAACCTCGGTATGCAACTGCCGGTCTACCCAGTCAAGGGCTATTCGGTCACGTTACCCGTGACATCAAAGCATCACCCGCCGACACTCGGCGGTGTGGACGAAGACAATCTACTCGCTTATTGCCCAATGGGCTCACGTCTTCGCCTCACCGCAACAGCCGAGATCAGCGGCTACGATACTACTCATCAGCCACGAGACTTCAGGCACATGATGAAGCTCGCACGCGACCTTCTTCCAGAGGCCGCTGACTACGCAGAGCCGACTTACTGGGCTGGACTGAGGCCGATGACACCAACAGGACTGCCTATCATTGACCGCACAGGCTTTCACAACCTGTGGCTAAATACGGGTCACGGCCACATGGGCTGGACCATGGCGTGCGGTTCCGCCCGCATCACCGCAGATCTCATCGGCCAACACCAAACTGCAATCCCGCGCGACGGCATGAGATTCGAAGGCGGCCAGCAAAGATAAAGAAGGAGTGCATTATGACCATGCAGATCTCAACGACAGCTGGCTTTACCCGCATCACGCAAATTCCATTTGACGTCGATGCGGGAATCGCGGGACGCGCACGAATCGGGCTCATCGTCCTCGCTACCGATCATACGATGGAATACGAATACCGTCAGGTTGTCACCCTACCGGGGGTTGCGTTCTACGAATCGAGAATTCCAA
>PAWW01000006.1 GCA_002714255.1 Acidiferrobacteraceae bacterium | reverse complement strand
GCAGCAGCCGGTGCGGCGGCAGCAGGAACAGGAGCAGCGACAGCAGCAGGAGCCGTAGTTTGTGTAGCGTCTGTAGTGGTCGTTACAGCCGTCTGCGCGACTTGGACCGCAGCACCCTCTACAAAGATGCTAGAGGAGCCACCCAAGTTATCGGACTTCNCNTCTTGAGGATCGATNTCANNCNTCGCCAAGGATNATATTCCGGGTAAGTTGCNGCAGGGATACNCTGCCCAAACTATATTAGGTTTTGCTAAAACAATCAACGGCCTGNCAACCATCCATTCGACAAAAACGGGGATAAATTCGAATGATTACGGCGGTTCCCCACACTCATGGATTGGAATCTAGCCCGCCACGTGTATGTCACCCTCATNAGCTTCAATAGCTTAAATCCGTCAGTTCACACACTCGTAGGTCGCAAACCCATCGGGCACCGCNTCGGGCACCCATTTCGCTTGTTTNCCGAACTGTCGGCAATGGTTATCAGCNACTTTNGCTGCCTTCCACTGACCATTACAGAATAGGTCGACTGTCCTGTCTTTTGCCTTCGCACAACNCTCTGAATGGATCACCACACCACTCAACATCACCGAGTGATCAGTGCCACTTACAACATGATAGCCGCAGCCAGAAACAAGCAGTGCAGATAACAATACCCCTGTGGTCAGCAAGTTATTCATTTGTCACCCCAATCAGTCGCGTCACCTGTAAGAAACCGTAGGATAACCCCACTCCTGACCACTTGGCGATAGAATGTTTCAGACACGTTTGAAATACTCAGCGATTTCCTCCCATTGGCTATTCTGATTTGAATCACAGCGACACAAAACAAGGCATCGGCGCCTCCGTTAAACGCACCGAAGATGCACGACTAGTCAATGGCCAGGGGACTTATCTAGCGGATCTCGAAATACCAGGCACACTAGAAGCCGCTTTCATTCGGAGCCCAGTCGCCCACGCACGTCTTGGTGCCGTTAAGGTGCCAAACGAATATAGCAATCATGTTTTTCTCGCTGCGGATCTCGATTTTGCACACCCCATCGTAGCGGCGACCGATGACCCTCAGTTTCAGAGTACGAAGCAGTTCGCTCTTGCAAAGGACAAAGTCCGTTTTGTCGGCGAGATGATTGCCGTGTGTATTGCACCCACGCGAGCGGAAGCAGAAGACATCGCGCAATCGTGCGAGTTGGAGTTAGATGAACTACCCGCCCTATGGGATATGGACGTGGCCACTGCCTCGGACGCCCCGCTGATACACGAACATTGGCGCGATAATATTTATCTTAAGACCGACGTGTCGGTAGGCGATTTAGAGCGTGCGCGCAAGGACGCCACTGTTAGCCTTTCTAAATCACTGTCCATGGGGCGGCACGGCGCCGTACCCCTTGAATGCCGGGGCGTTCTCGCCCACCGTGACCGACGACTGAACGAACTGACGGTTTACAGTTCGACACAGTTTCCACACGTACTGCGAACTTGCATCTCCCGCGCCATCGACTTGCCCGAAAGCCAAGTTCGAGTCATCGCGCCTGATGTCGGCGGCGGCTTCGGGGCCAAAGGCAACTTCAGTCCAGAGGAACTGACTATCGCGGCACTCGCCATGAAACTTGATCAGCCTATCCGATGGGTTGAGGACCGACGGGAAAACTTGATCGCCTCGCCCCATGCCCGCGAACACCGCTATGCCGTCACTGTGCATGCGAACAATGATGGCCTGATCCTCGGCCTTGAGGTGATGATTCGAGTAGATGCCGGCGCGTATTCAGTGTGGCCCTGGACGGCAGCGATGGAGGCCGGCATGGTCGTTGGCATCTTGCCGGGCCCGTATCACGTGCCCGCTTACGCGGCCAAATCGCAAAGCATCTGCACCAACAAAACCCCGATGGGCCCCTACCGGGGCGTCGGGCGCACAGGGGCGTGCTTCGCGATGGACGTCATGATCGATGCGTTGGCGCGAGAACTGCACCTTGACCCAACCGATGTGCGGTTGCTGAACCTGATCAAACCCGAAGACATGCCTTACCAATCGATTACCGGCAAACAGTACGACAGCGGTGACTACCCGAAAGCGGCGAGACAGGCACTTGCCGCCATCGACATTGACGCCATTCGTNCGCGCCAGGCCACTGGCGAGAAGGATGACCGCCTGATTGGATTTGGCATGTCCTGCTATACCGAGCAAACCGCCCACGGCACCGCCGAATGGGTCAGTCGTGGGCTACCCGTCGTCTTTGGTTACGAGCCCGCACTTGCTCGACTAACACCTGATGGCAAGTTGATATTGCATGTCGGTATTCAGAACCATGGGCAGGGACTTGAAACCACGCTCGCCCAGGTGGCGAACGAAGAACTCGGCATTGCAGTCGCCGATGTGGTTGTCCGGCACGGGGACAGCTCAGTATCACCCTATGGCATGGGCACCTTCGGCTCCCGCAGCATGACGATGGCCGGCGGCGCCGTCTCAGTGGCCTGCGGCCAACTGGCCGACAAGGTCAAACGAATCGGAGCCCACCTGCTGCAGACCACAGCCGATGCCGTCACACTATCCGACGGGCGCGTCCACACAGAAACTGCTTCGGTTGCGTTGAGCGAGGTCGCAGAAGCGGCAACCCTGCACCCGGAACGATTGCCCGAAGGCGAAGAACCCGGCCTGGACATTTCTGCCGTGTATGAACCCAAACGAAGCACCGGTGCGTTCTCCTATGCCACCCACGCGTGCGTCATGGCCGTCGATCCGGGCACCGGTGAAATGGAGATCCTCGATTATGTCGTTGTCCACGATTGTGGTCGCATGGTGAACCCGATGATTGTCGAAGCCCAGGTTGTCGGGGGCGTTGCGCAAGGATTGGGAACCGCGCTTTACGAAGAAATTCCCTATGACAACAACGGCCAGCCACTGTCATCCACATTTCTGGATTACATGATCCCTGGGTGCGCTGAAGTTCCGAATGTACGCGTGCTGCATATAGAAACCCCATCGCCACACACTAAGTACGGCATCAAGGGTCTGGGTGAAGGGGGCGCTATCTCACCACCCGCGGCAGTTGTCAACGCACTCAACGACGCACTCAAATCGCTCGGAGCGGAAATCACGCAGACCCCGGTCACACCACTGCGCGTGCTCGAGGCGATTGAATCGGGCGCTGTTTCACCATTATGAAGCCGGCGCCTTTTTCATACTATCGTGCAACATCCATTGACGATGCCATCACGGCGCTATCGGGCGCTGACGGCATGGCGGCCGTGCTGGCCGGCGGGCAGTCTCTTGTCCCCATGCTCAACCTTCGCCTGTCACCCGTTGATCACCTGATCGATCTAAGCCCCATTGCTGCCCTATCACGCCAAGAAGAAACCCCCGAGGCCATCTGTTATGGCGCATTGATCACACACGCCGCATTTGAGGACGGCATCGCACCAGACGGGACCAATGGTCTAATGCGCCATGTCGCATCTCGCATCGCCTATCGGGCAGTGCGCAATCGTGGCACTCTCGGCGGCGCTCTTGCACTGGCTGANCCCGCAGCCGACTGGCTCACCACGGCGGTCGCACTCGATGCTTCTGTCACACTGACTGGCCCCGATGGCCAGCGGAGCCTGGCTATTACGGACTTTGTTGTCGGCCCCTACTACACTCAGATCGCAGAAGACGAAATCATTGACAGCATCGTGGTGCCTCGTCGATCTGCTGCTGAGCGATGGGGCTACTACAAGGTAGCACCCAAGGTGGGGGAATACGCTAAGTCACTCGCGATCGCACTGATTGATCATGAAAAAGCGTCCGCGCGTTTAGTGATCGGTGCCTGGAGTAATGTCCCACTCGTGCTGGACGCTAGCGCGAGCGCGTTTCTTGATGGGGCCAAGAAACATGATCTGGCAGTGATCGTACAGAATGAATTGGACTTGAAGATGCCCTCATTATCGCCCGCTGAACGAAGACTCCACACCTCGAGCGTCGTGCGGGCAGCCGAGCAAGCCAGATCATGAAACACGCCGTCGCATTAACCGTAAACGGTCGTCCTGTCGAGGCGACGGTCGAGTCCCGCCTCAGCCTGGCGGATTTTCTGCGCCTGGAACTGCGCCTTACTGCGACCCATCTGGGCTGCGAGCACGGCGTGTGTGGCGCGTGCACCGTCTTAATAGATGGTGAACCGGCACGCTCATGTATCGCCCTGACGGTGTCGCTTGGTGGCGCTGAAATTACCACCCTTGAGGGATTGGCTGACGATCGAGCGATGCAAATCATCAAACAGGCATTTCACGACAAACATGGCCTTCAGTGTGGCTTCTGTACGCCCGGCATGTTAATCAGCACACGCGACCTTCTTAAACGCACACCAAGACCCAGCGAGAGCGCCGTGCGTGAGGGGTTGAGCGGCAACCTGTGCCGATGCACAGGTTATCAGGGCATCGTGCGTGCTGTACTCAAGGCTGCCGAGGACCTAGCGGCGTCGTAGCGACCCCTCGGTACGCCTGTTATGCAATCAACCATTCTCGGTGGCGCGATGCTGCCGCACGCTCCCCAGTTCTTTACCCTGCCCGACACTGAAGACAAAAAGACAGTCGCCCGAGTACAGCAAACTGCTGCCGACATCGGCGAACAACTGCGGGCACTGCAACCTGATCTTTGGATCATCTTCTCAAACGACCATGCCGAACAGTTTTTTCACCAGGTTGCGCCAGCCTTCACCTTTCACGTTGGCGGTGAAGCCAACGGAGAATTCGCAGGACACACATTTCACTGGGATGTACCCGGCGCCATCGGCCTGGAATTAGTACGTCGTCTTTATCGCCTCGGATTCGACCCCGCGTTTACCAGTACGGCCAAAATCGACTATGCGATCGGTATTCCATTGACTCATCTGGGCCACAAGGGATCGGTGCTCCCGATCTTCGTCAACGCCTACCTGCCACCGCAACCCACCATGGAACGTTGCTATGCCTTTGGACAGGCTATTGCGCAAAGCCTCACTGCCATGGGCATGCGGACCATTGTGCTCGCCAGTGGTGGCATGTCGCACTATCCCGGCACCGATCGTTATTCGCAGCCCGCGCTCGAGTGGGACAAAAGCGCGCTCGCCCGACTTGAAGATGGCAATCTCAAGTCGCTATTAGGCTATGACGAAGCAGAGTTGGACGACACCGGCAACATCGAGCTGCGCTGTTGGGCCTGTGCTGCCGGCGCACTGGGGCAACGTAAGCCCGACATCGTGGCACTAGAACCCAGCTGGCACCACAATTACGCCTCGCTGGGTTGGTTCACACCTGCCCAACCGGTGAGCGATTTTCACTATCCCAGCATTCGACCTGAGCTGGTCACCCTGACCACTGCACTCCATCAAATCGCACACGATGTCCATCACAGAAGCACATTTATTGCGAACCGCCAGGCTTTTGCAGACTCGTTCTTGCTCGATGAAAACCACGCTGAACTGCTAGTAAAACTAGACGTGCCGGCACTGGTCGCGCTTGGAGTGCACCCACTGATCCCCTTTCTGGCCAATATGCAGGTGCAACGACAACAAGCGGGAGATGCTCCCTCCTGATCACAGGACCCTGTTGAAGCAGCAGCCAGCGCAATCAAACACTGATGATCCCCACGCGGCACACTGCCCTACTCACCGCCGCATTGAGCCCGATGCACAACGATGAAAATTGAAAACCAATTCACCATTGAACACTCCCCGACCATAGTGTGGGCTGGGTTGTCCGACATCTACACCGTTGCGGAGTGTCTTCCCGGCGCCTCGATTGCTGATGCACTGCCGAACAATCGCTACCGTGGGCGTTTCGCCGTCAAACTCGGTCCGCTTGCTGCCACTTTCGAAGGCGAACTTGAAATCCAACACGATCTAAACGCTCAGTCGGCAACGGTCTCAGGTAAAGGCACCGACACACGATCAAGTTCTCGGGCTCAGGCCAGCTTGCATTACCAACTCGTGCCAACAGATGCCGGCCATACCAAAGTAAGTATCACGACCGATTTGACGCTTGCCGGTGCTTTGGCACAGTTCGGGAAAGCGGCCGTTATCCAGCAAGTCGCCAACCGTATCACTGTGGAATTTGTCGNCGCNTTCGAACAGCGTCTCTCGCAGCATCCGAGCGAAACAGATACGCCTTCCGTCGATGCCCCTAGTCAGGAATTCGTATCAACCGATCCGCCCGCACTCAACGCTGGCCACCTCTTGCTCTGCGTGTGCCGAGACCTCATGCGACGCTGGTGGACGAAGTTATTCCACCGTCCTTGACGGGCAAAACATCAGCCCCCCACTTTGGATGTCCGCGGTTATTTATCCTGCGCCATGACGTCCACCGCACGATCCGGGTAAATCACCTGGTCGGATAACCGATACATTCGATTTATGTCTTCGAGTGATCGGTATTGCACCGCCGTCCCCTTGATAGCGGCCAACTGTTCCGCCAGGATCACCCGCTTTACCTCTGCAGTAAATGCAGTCATGCGGTGGTAAGCCTCGGAGATCGTTCGACCGATCGTCGTGACTCCATGCCCGAGCATGACCAGACAATTGGTGCCGCCAATAAAGGGACCAATCAATCGTGCATCTTGCTCGACGTCAATGTGCGCAGAAAGATAATACGGGGGTTTTCCATGAACAAATGGGAAGTCGAGCGACAAGACACCGACCTCGGTAAACCCACCAGAGGAAAACAATGCAATGGTATCGTTATCATGGACATGAATGACGGCGTTCGCATCAGGACGCAGCCGAAGAATTTCACGGTTAAGATTGTGGCCCACACTGGTCATCGCCGAGCCGACCAGAATATCAGCCGTCGGGATNTCGGTAATAACGATATCCTCCATGCCCATTTCTTCGAGCGACACTCCGGCCGGTTTGGTGTAAGCCACACCATGTGGACGCCCGTCAGACGCGACACGCATCGCCATGTTGCCAAGCGTATTGTGGATATACCCTCGGTTAGCAACAAGACCCGCATAACGAAGGAATGCCTGGCCTACGCCTGCATCAAAAGTGATGTTCTGTGTCACCNTGTCATTATCCCTGTTTCTCCGCCACCAACAGCCATTATCAGTTACTCGTNCCCGTACAAACAACACTTGGGAGGAACTGACAAATCTGTAGAATGAGGGGATCGCCGAGTCCGCCGTTTAGGAAACCCTGATGACCCATACTCAATTTTCCGATGGCTGCGCATTTGTTAATGGGGACTACGTTCCTATCGCCGCGGCCGCGATCCCCATACTTGATATGGGCTTCTTGCGTTCCGACGTCACCTACGATGTTGTGGCGGTCTGGAATGGCAAGTTTTTTCGATTGGAAGATCACCTGAACCGCTTCGAGAAATCGTGGAATCGCCTACGTATGTCGCCAGACATCAACCGTGAAGGTATTCGCAATGTACTTATTGAGTGCGTCCGTCGGACGGAACTACAACACGCTTACGTCAATATGATCATGACGCGCGGTATCAGCGAAAAGGGTAACCGTGACCCGCGGCTCTTTAAAAATCGATTCTATGGATTTGCAATCCCCTACGTTTGGCTCGCACGTGTTGATCAGCAGGCGCAAGGGATTCACCTCGTGATAGCCCGACAAACCATCCGNACACCAACACGCGCTTTTGACCCAGCGGTTAAGAATTTCCAATGGGGCGATCTAACCCAAGGCATCTACGAAGCTTATGAACGCAACGGCTACACCGTCGTTTTGCCCGATGCTGACGGCAATATGACGGAAGGACCTGGTTTTAATGTGTTTGCGGTAAAAGATCAGGCGTTACGCACACCGGCCAGCGGCGTACTGCAGGGCATCACCCGCCAGACCGTACTGGATTTGGCCGATGAACAGGGGATTCGCGCAAACGCTTCCCTATTGAGCGCCGATCAGCTGCGCGCAGCTGATGAAATTTTCCTGTCGAGTACCGCAGGCGGCGTGATTCCAGTAACCACTGTTGATGGACAACCAGTGGGAAACGGCAACCCAGGCGTAATCACCGAGAAACTTCGCAAACGGTACTGGGAAGCCCATGACGAAGAACGCTGGACGACATCNATCNACTATTGAGCGCGTCCGTACACCCCTGGTGCCACAAAAAAATAACGAAACTCGGTTTCTTTCACTGGCGCCAAGCGGGACCCCACGCCATTCACCGANAGGTCAATCCAGTGATGNCCGGGNAAANGTTTNNTTCCTTTTTCAAGACAGACTGCGTCAGTCAANANGCAGACCACCGCGATACCGTGCTCATCAATTCCGGCAGGCTCAACCCACGGACTCCTTTTAAAGTTCAGGTGCTGCAACACGGAAGGATGATCGGGCGAATGGAATGCAATACTGTCTGGCGCCACCAGCCCGCCGGCGACCAAACGCAGCGGTGCGCCGTACGCTGTGTGCCATGACTTTGTGATCGTTCCTGCCAATTCCTTTCCGGGAAAGGCATTGGCCTCATCTGTAACCCAACCCAAACCATGCGCAGCTAATATGGCTATCGGAAGCAACATGACCCAGACAAACGCGGCCGCTACCACTCTTCGACAATGCACGACCGACAGACGGGCCGGGTACTGAAAAATCAACAGTAGGCCAACCATCCCCAGGATCGGCCNACCCCATCGACTGGATATGTCCACGCCAAGCAACAGGCCGGGTACNGTGGTGACCAATAAAGGGAACAAAGTCACCATATAAATCAGAGCGTGAGAACCCTGCCAGGANACNCTTTTGAATAAGTGATACCAGCGATGACGTGACTGATCATCGCGTGTGGCTAACACGAACACGATAAATGCCGGCAGCGCGTAAACCAACTGTGCTAGAAAAAATTTAACTGGGGGCCAGCGCCAGGCGAGCGATGAGAAATTAAAATAATCACCAATGTGTTCAATGGTGCCAACTTTGTTCAAGATCACATGTTGCGCATGCAGTGCCATGACAACCAGAAATAATGTCACTGCTATATAGGGGCCTCGCGTGCGCCAGGTTGCTCTGCCGCGCGCCGTCAGCACAAAAACCAACCCGATCGCNACCAGCAATGTGACGGAGTAGTACTTGCATAACATCGATGCCATGGCCAGCAGGCTGAGCCCAACCCAATCCGAAAGACGCTGTCGATGCAGTGCAAAGTAAGCGAACAATGTGGTCAACGCCCACAGCGAGATCAACAACGCACTGTGGTTGAATCGTTGACTCAGAAAACTGTAGTAGGGAATAAATTCGAGCAAACACACAGCAGCCAGTGCTACTCGAGCGCTGAAGAATTGCCTTGCCAAGAACCAGATAGCAGTCAACGCGAGCGCGATGTTCACCTGGGACAGCACGACGTAGGACAGGTTGTTGATGCCGAAGATCTTCAAGAACCCCGCCACCACCCAGGGGACGAGTGGTGGATGNAACGAATAGGACCACTGCCATTCCTGCCCCCAAGCAAAATGCATCATGCTGTCGCTGTCTAACTCATGACGTGTCAGCCCGGGAACTAACGACCACATCACGACGTGCAATGCAATAAACAAGAAAAACGTGCGGCCCGCGTACTCATCGCTGACTGCACGCTGACAAATCATCTCAATGGACTTATCCATCACCGGTGTCAGCAAGCAATAGGAGAACGCATCATTCGAGTGGTCGTTACATCAGATAGGCCGGCGGCCGTTATACGCAATTGAATGACTCCAGCATTCATCAGCCGCACTGCCGCGGCCCAACTCACCGAGGCTTTCATGAGGCCTCTTTACGCGCGCTGCGCGTATGCACCACCAGTGCACTCATTAGCAGAGCACCACCAATGAAGGTGCTACGAGTCGGCACNTCACCGACACCAATCCAGGTCCACAAAGGGGCAAGCATNGGTTCAGCCAATGCATAAAGCGTCAGCTCNACNGCCGGCACCGTCTGTGCCGCAGCGATGAAAAGCAATCCACCGATACCGATCTGACAAACACCCAACATCANNCACAGCAAAAGATCTCNGACAGGGATCAACAGTCCAGACTGCATTGTCGTANTCATGANNAAGCCGANAAGCGCACCCACAACACCGGCATAAANNATAGCCGGCGNCATGTCTTGGGTTCTNCCCAAACGCAAGGACACCGCATAACAACCAAAAAAAGACACTCCCAATAATGCCACCAGATCGCCAACCCAACCCGCGGTGTGCCAGTTGCCTCCCACCATCACCGTAATACCNACAATCGCNATAATGATNGCCAACCAAGTGCCCCANCGGGTCCGCTCGCCCAGCACATANTGCCCGATCACNGCNGCAACAAGGGGTCCGGAAGCCATCAGTAACGTGGCGTTAGCGACCGTGGTATGGGTAAGCGCAAAAATATTGCAAATCATTGCCAAACCAACGAAGGCACCTGCCAGACCCGCTTTCCAACCCGCTAATTGAAAAACAATGCCCACTCGCCCGCGGTAGCGGATTACCAACACTATGATCGCGAATAGGGCCAGGCTACCGCTGCGATAAAAATTGATCTGCCAATGATTTGCAGACTCCATCAATCGGACTGTCACGCCAGAGATACTCCAGAATACCGGCGCCAACAGCGCGAATAGATAGTGCCGNTGCATAAGAGAAAAATNGGAAACCCAGCTCTCTAGTCGCCGCCGATTATCAACATCACACAATAAAAGAGTAAAAAAGCAATGGTGAGGTTCCAGGAAATAGCCACCATATTGGCTTTAACAAAAGCCACTAAACGATCGATTTTTTCTTTCATTGNTAAACACTCCCACCGTCAACATACCACGCCCCACGAGCTACTCGGTGGACCCGTTTGCAAAGCATGCGGCTCATTTAGACATGACCGTTTCATCACCGGGCAGCCAAACCTCGGTATGGCGTNCCTCGTCACTTCTAATCTGCCATCGGCCAAGCACTACTTTGTGCAGAAATCCCTCAACGGCCGCATTAAATTTCGCTGGTTCCTNCGAATTCACCGCATGACCCGTCTTAGAAAAGATCTCTAAGCCGGCGAATGGCAGCGTGCGCCTGAGAGCAGCGCTGTACCACTACCCAGTTCCTGATAGTGCAGTTTGACTCCATCTTCACTGACAGCAAATGGCATGATCGCTTCCTTCTAACAAAACAGCACCTCAAGACTACCCCAAAAACCCCGTGTCCAATGGCTAAGGATACCAGTGTGAACCCATGTTCCCCCGACAGGATGAGTCCAAGTACACAGCGTGGGTTAGTGAATCAATGGCGGCCCGGCCCAATTCACCGGTAGACTCACTCGTATACTACNAACCTTCGTTTACGCCGCCCGCCCCAGCGCTTGGACCGCCAGCAATGGAGACCACCATGGACTATGTCCACCCTTTAAAGCCTGAGCCCATGACGGACACATCCTTCGCGGCATTCGGGGAACTGTGGCAGGCACAGGATAGNCCCTCCGACACGCGAATTCTCGCTGCCACCGACTACCAACACGATGGACAGTCAACAGTCGGCGTGATCTGGCAACCNCAGGGCNCACTCCAGTTCACGCAACTCGAGCGACATTTCGGTGTGACCCAGAGCTTCGTCCAACTCTCAGGTGCACCCGCTGTGGTCTGCGCGGCNCCGCCCACGGATCTGGATGACCCCCTGGCAATTCCCGAGCCCGCCGATGTGCGGGCATTTCTCATTGATCCAGGCATTGGATATTCGTTCAAGCGCGGGACCTGGCACTCGCTTAATCGACACATACTGAAACCCCCTGGCGCTACGTTTATCATCTTGAACTCGTCACCCAACCCAACGCAGTTGGTGGACTACCATTCAGGNACNGCNTCNATGTCAANCGACCTGGATNTAGATCCTTCACCGACTGCGCTCCAATACCCATTCGAATCCCGTGTCATGTTTGAGATTCGACCATAAAGAAACACTTTTTCCCTGAAACTCCGTTGTCCTAATAACCGTGGCGTCGAAACAGCTTGGCATCATTGCGGATGATCTTTCAGGCGCAATCGAATGTGCTGCTGTGTGCCGGCGAATGGGCCATCAAGCTATCGTTTTACCGAGGATTCCTGAATCGAATCAGCCTGGACAAGCTCACGCCAGCGTCATCGTTGTNGTCACCGACAGTCGGCATCTACCAGCGGCAGCGGCCAGTCACCGCCTGGACGCTGCNGCCCGCTGGCTAATGCGTCAGGGCATCCATTCGTTTTATAAGAAAACTGACTCGGCGGCTCGAGGGCCGCTTGCCGCTGAACTCGCCGCGCTGGCCCGAGTTGAACCGACTTGTGCGGTCTATTTTGTGCCAGCCTTTCCGCGCTTGGGACGCACCGTGACGGATGGGGTTCTTTACATCGATGGCGTACCCGTTGCCGAGACTGCCTTCGCGAAAGATCCCCGCTCGCCCATACACACCAGCTCGCTACTTACCTTGCTCCGCCAACAGACCGATGTACCCGTAACTCAATCCAGCGGGAAAAGGGAAGCGTCTGCCACACTGGTGCTCTGTGATGGCACGACCGACGACGATGTCCGTGCATCCGTTGATACCGCTCAGCGTGACGGCGCGCGTATCGCGGGTCCAGCNGGCGCTCTGGAGGCACTTCTGCCACACCTTGATCTTGNCGTGAGCGAACCCCTGGAAAGCCGAATGGACCGAAGTTCCGTATTAATCGTGGCTGGCAGTTGTCACCCCGTCACTCAAGCGCAGATTAACCATGCAGAATCTGCTGGGGCCTGCGTCATCCATCTGGTTCCACCTTNCTCCATGGAAAACCACCCGCTGCCCGATTCATCTAACACCTTCATGACGATGACACAGGCCGCTTGGCGTCAACGCCGGCCCGTCATCCTATGTACCGCCCGGCGTCCTGTCGACGTCGCCCTCGCTGCCAGGCATCAGCAGGGCCTTGATATCCATGTGTATACCGAGCAGATCACACAATACCTCGTCGCGACGGCCGCACGCCTTCTCCATACCCTCGACCCAAGCTTGATCACCGTATGCGGCGGAGCGACGAGCCAGGCCATGATTGATGCCCTGGGGATTGACCGATTGACCTTGCTGCGGGAGATCGAACCGGGAATAGGCCTTTGCCGAGCACACACTGGCCACATGCTAGCCATCAAGAACGGCGCATTTGGTAAAGTAGATGCGTTAACTAACCATTTTGCCCCCGCACCACCGGACTAATGACAGGACGCTAAATCGATGCCATTCGGAATTACTATGGGCGACGCCTCTGGGGTTGGACCCGAAATACTTCTTCGCGCTTACCATGCGAATCTATTGGCTAACGATGTCTTCGCTTACGGTGACGCCGCGATTCTTGCCGCTGGCGCCGAACTACTCGACTTGGACATTTCGCTTAATGTAATTCAACAGCCCAGCGAACTCATACCCGATACGCTCAACGTGCTTGATCTTGATTGCCTGACCTCNGNNGATCTGACACCGGGAAAAGTCAATAGAAAAGCCGGTGCTGCGGCGAGAAACTATGTGCTCCGGGCGACGGCCGATGCCCTAGCCGGAAAGATCAGGGCCATAGTCACCTTGCCAATGAATAAGGAGGCCACTCGCCTGTCTGATCCCACCTTCTGTGGACACACCGAGNTGATCGCTGCTGCTTGTGACACAGACAACTTTACCCTAATGCTGGCGACACCCGAAGTGGTGTGCACGCATGTCAGTACACATGTGTCGATGGAAGAGAGCATCGCCCGTTGCAAAACCGATCGAGTGCTCAACGTCATCACCTTAACCCATGACACGCTTCAGCGGTTTATCCCCAATCCACGTATCGCGGTCTGTGGCCTCAACGCCCATGCCGGAGAAAACGGTCTGTTCGGAATGCAGGATCTGGAGGAAATTAAACCGGCTGTTGATCAAGCAAGAATAAACGGCATTGATGCTGAAGGCCCCTTACCGGGCGACACTACTTTTTATCTGGCTGTACACCAGGATCGCTATGACGGGATCGTTTGCCAATATCACGATCAAGGTCACGCGCCAATGAAACTACTGGCATTTGAATCTGGCGTTAATGTAACCGCAGGCCTGCCAATCATTCGTACGTCAGTCGATCATGGCACTGCCTTTGACATTGCCTGGCAGGGNAAAGCCTTTACCGATGGACTGANACACGCAATAGATTACGCTCGAAAATTAGCCAGTGATTAACGCGCATCCTTGATGGCGTTACCTGCCTCTTCCAGCTCTGCCCAGCGCTCCACTACCGCTTCCAGTTCAGCTTCGGTAACCTGCAGCCGATCCAACACCGGCCGAGTCATGTCGTACGGGTGNTCGTAAAACCCGGGCGCAGCNACTTCTTTCCGCANCACCTCGACCTCCCCTTCCAGGCGACTAATCGTCTCCGGTAACTTGTCGAGTTCCCGCTGAAGNTTGTAAGTGAGTCGGGGCTTAGCGGTCTGCCGATCCNCTCGCGACACAGTCACCGACNGCTCGTTGANCTTAGTTCCCTGTCCATCGACGGCCGCTAAGGATCGACCGTGCCTCAACCAATCCCGATAACCACCGATATACTCNCGGACTCTTCCGTCTTGCTCAAATACAACAATGCTGGTCACCACATTGTCGAGAAATTCACGGTCATGACTGACCACAATCANGGTGCCGCTGTAATCCAACAAGCGATCTTCTAACACCTCAAGTGTCTCGACGTCNAAATCGTTGGTCGGTTCATCCAGCACCAGGAGGTTACTCGGCTGAGTAAATAAATGCGCCAAGATCACTCGATTACGCTCACCACCGGAAAGTGCGCCAACGGGTGTCATCGCTCGTTTCGCCGTGAACAGGAATCCCCGGAGATACCCAATGACGTGACGCCGATTGCCTCCCAATTCGATATAGTCTTTGCCCTCACCAACCACTTCGGCCACTGTCTTTTTCGGATCAAGCGAGCGACGGTGCTGATCAAAATAGCCAACCTCAATATTAACGCCCCACTTGATGCTGCCTGATTGGGGCTGCAATTCACCGGTCAGTATTCTTAATAACGTGCTTTTGCCGACGCCGTTGTTACCGACCACGCCAATCCGATCCCCGCGCAGAATGCGCATAGAAAAATCGTCCACCAGGCGGGTATCACCATAGCCGTAACAAACACGGCGCGCCTCGATTAGTTTCTTGCCGGANCGCTCTGACTCCTCAATATGGATTCGCACTTTTCCCTCCGGCACAACTCTCGCCGCCCGTTCACGCCGCATAGCGACCAACGAACGTACTCGCCCCTCATTGCGACGGCGTCTGGCCTTAATGCCCTGACGGATCCACGCCTCCTCTTCCGCCAGTTTTTTATCAAATTCCGAGTTGCTTCGCTGTTCCTCACTCAAAGAGTGTTCCTTATCAAGTAAGTAACGGCGGTAATCTCCTGGCCAACTTCTCAATTTTCCACGATCAATTTCAACAATGCGGGTAGCGACATTCTGGAGAAACGAACGATCATGGGTAATAAACACAAGTGCACCCATGAAATTGTTCAAACGGCGTTCCAACCATTCGATGGTGTCCAGATCGAGGTGGTTGGTCGGTTCATCGAGCAACAACAAATCAGGTCGCGACACCAGTGCCCGTGCCAGACAGACTCTCCGACACCATCCGCCTGATAATTCGCTCAGTGATCGATCAGTTGGCAAGTCCAACTCAGAACAAACGGTGTTGACTTGTTGCTCTACGTTCCAGCCGCCGTGGGTTTCGATCTGATCCTGCAACAGCTGGAGTTCTCGTAAACCCGCCGCATCTAGTGTCTGCTGAGAGCGTTCGCGGTATTCGCGGCATAACGACTGAATGGTATCGAGACCGCCAGCAACAAATTCTGTAACCTGTTGATGAAGGTCGCGAGGCAATGCCTGCTCAAGCTGACTGATGCCGATTACACTTGGCATATTGATTTCCCCACTGTCAGGCTCCACCTCGCCGGTGACCAAGCGAAGCATCGATGTTTTACCGGCACCGTTCCGCCCGATAAGACAGACCCGCTCGCCCGCATCAATCATAAAGTCTGCCTCGCGTAACAACGCGTGCGCGCCAAACTTTAAGCTGACAGAATCAAATCGAATTAATGGCATGACCTATTCCAAAGTAAACTGGGGCCGCTAGCCCCAAACAGTCGGGGGGCGAAAGATAATCGATTCCGCTCATTATTGCCGAAAAAAGGATCTATCCAATGACTCACCGAGCCAACTCGATCGCCGCCCGCGATATTGCGAGCGTCATCCATCCGCAAACGAACCTGCAGCANCATCNAACANCAGGGCCAGAAATGACCCAACGTGGGGACGGCGTTTGCATCTATGACGACGAGGGTCGTGAGTATATTGACGCGACATCAGGCCTGTGGTGTGCCAGCTTAGGTTTCGCCACCAAGCGCCTGGCAAAAGTGGCTTACGACCAGATGTGCGAATTGAGTTATTACCATCTCTACCGACACCGCAGCCACGAACCGGCAATTGAACTGGCCGAACGGCTGTTGGCCATCGCTCCTGTTCCCATGTCAAAAGTCCTATTCCAATGTTCTGGTTCGGAGGCCAACGATGTAGCCATCAAACTGGTCTGGTATTACCACAACGCCATTGGCAAACCAGAGAAACGTAAGATCATCTCTCGTCACATGGGTTATCACGGTAGCACCGTCGCTTCGGTCAGCCTAAGCGGGAAACCCGATATGCATGCGGATTTTAATTTACCTCTCGATGGGTTTCTTCATACTGAGTGGCCACATTTTTACCGACATTCCAAGCCCGGTGAAAGCGAGATCGAGTACTCGTCGAGACTGGCTCAACGGTTGGAGTCACTGATCATCTCCGAAGGTCCTGAAACAATCGCTGCATTCTTTGCTGANCCGGTCATGGGCGCAGCGGGTGGCGTCGTTCCTCCCGAGGGATACTTTGAAAAAGTTCAATCAGTGCTGCGAAAATATGACATTCTTTTTGTAGTCGACGAAGTCGTNTGTGGATACGGTCGAACCGGCCGAATGTGGGGAAGCGAAACCTATAACATCCNGCCCGACATTCTCACAACAGCAAAGGCGCTGTCCGCCGCTGCACTGCCGATCTCGGCTGTTATGGTGAATGACAAGATCTATCAGGCCATGTTGGATGAGAGCGACAAATTAGGCAGTTTCGCACACGGATTCACCTATGCTGGACACCCCGTTAGTGCAGCGGTCGCTGTCGAAACGCTTAAAATATACGAAGAAATNGATGTCGTTAAGCTGGCCCAAGAGAACGGAGAAATTCTATCTCAAGCACTCATGCCAGCGAAGGATCACCCGCTGGTCGGCGATGTCAGCCAGGTGGGACTGCTTGCGGGCATTGAGTTGGTTTGCGATAAAGCGACAGGCAAACTATTCGGACCCGAGGTCGGCATCGGTGCACGCGTCGTTGCCGCATCCCAACGCCACGGCCTGATACACCGCGGCATGGGTGACCGCGTCGCGTTTGCCCCGCCTTTCATCATCAATGAGGCCGAGATTCAGAGTATCGGCAAACGCTTCATCCAGGCACTGGACGATGTCTGGGCTGAAATCAGATCGCATTAACAGACTGTCGAGTTGCTCTCAGTATCTGCCAACGGCGTGTTGTCGTCNGAATGCCGACCCGCGATGACCATCGCGCCTGCGCCATGAAAAGCATCGTTCATGTTGATTGAATTATTGCCCCTGTTGATGTTTTTTACGCTGATGGCCCTGGTCTTTACCAGTTACCCGATCGGTTTTGTCCTGGCCGGCGTTGCGATACTATTTGGTTTGATCGGCTCACTGGCCGGCGTATTTTCCCTCGTTGAATTTTTTCTCTTCGCGAGCCGAATCTGGTTTATCGCAGACAATCTGCAGATTATCGCCGTCCCGCTTTTCGTTTTCATGGGCGTGATGCTGGAACGNGCTGAAATCGCGAAGGATTTACTTGAGACATTGCAAATCTTATTGCGCCGGGTTCCCGGAGGCATGGCCATGGCAGTGACGGTAATGAGTACCGTATTTGCGGCCATTACCGGCATCATCGGGGCTACCGTTGTCGTCATGACGCTGATTGCNCTCCCGCCNATGCTGAAGGCAGGTTATCGCCCCGAACTTGCCCTGGGAACCATTGCCGCCTCTTCCACGCTGGGCATTCTAATTCCACCAAGCATCCTGTTGGTTTTCCTGGCCGAANTACTGCCNATGTCNATTGGNACTCTGTTCGCTGCCGCACTTTATCCCGGCTTGCTTCTTTCCGCGCTTTANCTTATCTATATCGGAGGCTATAGCCTCGCCATGCCCGCCGCTGTGCCCCCGNTAAAACGCGCAGCAACCACCATGAGTGCCAGACAAATTGTCGGTATTATTATTCGCGGTGTATTGCCGCCCGTGGCCTTGATTGGGATGGTCATGGGATCGATTCTCACGGGGTTTGTCACCATCACTGAGTCAGCATCTGTTGGTGCAGCCGGTGCACTTTTACTCGCTGCCGCCCGCGGAAAACTCACCTGGAACAGCCTGCAAGAAAGTTTGCATCGTAGTGCGATGATGATCGGTATGGTCTTTTTTCTGTTTATTGGTGCGACCTGCTTTTCTTATGTATTTCGAGTTCTCGGTGGTGACGATCTCATTCTGGCGCTGGTCGATAACAGCGGTGTCGGCAGTTGGGGCATTTTGCTNATNGCCATCGGCCTNATTTTTGTGATGGGCTTCTTCTTNGATGTNCTNGAAATNNTNCTNGTNGTCGTNCCGGTNTTTGCACCGCTAGTCGCCGGCCTCGATTTTGGCGACCATCTGNCACAAGGTGACATCGTCTACTGGTTTGCGATTCTCGTNNCNATCACNCTACAAACGTCGTTTCTCACGCCCCCGATGGGTCTTGCGTTGTTCTACATTAAGGGTGTTGCGCCCACGACCATCTCGATGAACCAAATCTACCGAGGTATCATTCCGTTCGTGATACTTCAAATGCTATGCGTTACCCTCGTTATGATCTGGCCGCAAATAGCAATGTGGTTACCACATCAATTATTTGACTGACGCGTGAAAATCAACGCAAACACTGTTCGCGCATCCTCGCCATGGGCCCGCCTGCTGCGACTGGCAGACGCCCTCGAACGCCCTGTCGTGTGGCTGGGACGTGCAGGCGGTTGGCTGATCTTACCCATGATCGGTGTGATTCTGTTCGATGCGGTGTGTCGACGCTTCCTGCGCAAACTGCCATTCGTCATCGAAAGTGGCCTCTACACCATCATGAATTCACCTGTACTGCAGGACTCAGAATGGCACCTGCACACCATCATCTTTTGCAGCTCAATGGCCTACGCCTATATCTATAACGCACATGTTCGATTGGACTTGTTTCGTCCCCGCTTTAGCGTCAATGGCCGATTGTGGATCGAAACACTGGGTGGTCTGATATTGTTGATCCCGTTCCTTGTCTTAATGATCTATCACAGTTGGTCGTTTTTTCAAATCGCCTGGGACACAAACGAAGGAACCCCCGTCCTGACCGGTATCGATCATCGATGGTTCATTAAATTTTTTCTTGTGATCGCCTTTGTATCAATGCTGACCGCTGCGTTTTCAATCATCATTCGACTCATCGTCCGACTTTACGGACCGAACAACCTTCATGATGCAACACAACTGAAAAAAATTACTGANCCAACCCATTCGGCGTTNAGCTAAGAGTCGCATTCCCGTGGTGTTAAACTCAAGCCGATGAACGCTCCTTTTTCTCGCCAAATTATCGACACACTCAAGGACAAGCAGGTGACTTTCTTCACCTCTGTTCCGTGCAAATTGCTGGCCAACATGATCACCCTGCTTGAACAGGACACCGCAGTGTCCTATCACCCCGCGACGCGAGAAGATGAGGGACTGGGTATGTGTGCCGGCGCCAGCCTGGCTGGAAAAACCACCTGCATACTGATGCAGGATTCAGGCCTTGGCACCATCATCAATGCCCTGGCTGCGCTCGTACAGTTCTACCAGTTACCGATCGTCATGCTAATGAGTTACCGCGGCTCCCCGGGAGAACCGGTACCCGCACAGGCCCCGATGGGCATGCTGACACCGGAACTCCTTAAACTCATGCAGATTCCGATGCTGCACTGCCACGAGGCCAAAGACCTGAATGAGATCGCATCTTACGTAGACTTTGCTCGAGTCAAACAAGGCCCAGTTGTTATCCTGCTTGACTTTCATCTGATGTCCGGCGATCAATGAAACGCTACGCACTGTTAAAAACACTCGTGCCCGTCATGCGCGACTCACTGGTGGTATGCAATATCGGGATTCCCTCGCAAGAACTCTTCGCTATAGAGGACAGAGACAATCATTTCTATATGCTCGGCAGCATGGGCCTATGCACTTCAATCGCACTCGGTCTTTCCCTTAACACGGCCAAGAATGTTATCGCCCTCGAAGGCGATGGCAGTATGTTGATGAACCTGAGCACCTTAGCGACCATCGGCAACCGGGGGCCCAATAACCTCTTTGCCGTGATCATTGACAATGGCAGTTACGGATCGACCGGCGACCAGGCCAGTTACACCAGCGCAGCCACATCGCTTGCTGGCATTGCTCGCGCGGCNGGTTGTGAACGCGTTATCGAGTGCAATGGGGACGCAGCGGCGGAGCACCTCGAAGGGGCACTCAACGAGGGTCAATCGACCCTCATTATCGCCAAAGTAGAGTCCGGTAATGAGCCTGTACCAGTCGTACCGCTGCATCCTGTCGTTTTACGAGAGCGATTCAGGGCCTGCGTCTCTCACTGACAGGAACCACGGGCCGTGGCTTCCCAAACTAACAACGCCCTACCCCTGCAGGTTGCAATCATTGGAGGCGGGCCTGCGGGCTTTTATACCGCTCAGGCGTTGTTTCGAGTGCGCCCAGACATTCAAGTTGATCTTTACGAACGCCTGCCCTCTCCTTTTGGCCTGGTTCGCAGCGGTGTCGCTCCCGACCATCAGAAACTTAAACGTCCAATCCAGTTGTACGAACAAATTGCCAATCACACGAATTTCAATTTGATTGCCAACGTCACAGTTGGGGTAGACCTGCCAATCGCTGCACTCAGTCAGCACTATCACGCGGTCGTATTGGCTAACGGTACTGAAAGCGGGCGACTGATGAATATTCCCGGCGAACACCTCAATGGCTGTCATAGCGCCACTGCCTTCGTTGGCTGGTACAACGGCCATCCTGACTTCCGCGACCATGTGTTCGACCTATCGCATGAAAACGCCATCATCGTTGGTCAGGGAAACGTCGCCATCGACGTTTGCCGTATTCTCACGAAGACGGTAGATGAACTTTGCCACACAGATATCGCTGAACACGCGCTCGACGCCTTGGCCGAAAGCCGTATCCGCCAAGTCTATCTTGTAGGACGCCGTGGCCCGGTGCAAGCCAAGTTCACTTATCAAGAGCTCAAAGAACTGACCGAGCTTTCAGCGTGTGTCCTCGAAACCCCTGCAGAGGAACTGATACTCAATCCAGCCAGCGAGGCTGAACTCGCCAAANNCGATGGCGCTACCCGNGGCCGAGTGCGCAATTACGAGACACTGAAAAAGTTCGCGATCGAATCTCTCTCCACCAAACCGCGCCGGTGCACCCTGCGCTTTTTGCTGAGCCCGATTAAACTAATGGGTGACCAACGCCTGCAACAGGTCATGTTCGAACGCAACCGCCTGACTGGTCCCGTCGGTCAACAAGCTGCACTGGGTACCGGCGAATACGAAACGATTGACTGCGGATTGCTGCTCAGCAGCATTGGTTACCACGGCACACCCATGACGGGTGTGCCTTTTGACTCCGCTCAAGGAATCATCCCAAATCAGCAGGGACGAGTACTCGACCATGACAACCCCGTCCCGGGCCTTTATGCCGTCGGCTGGGTCAAACGCGGACCAACGGGTCTGATCGGCACCAACAAGGCCGACGCAAAAGAAACGGTCACGGCGCTGTTATCAGATCTTAGCAATCACACCCAATCAACTCGGGCGGGACTTGCGGGCATACTGCCCCTGCTCAAACAGCAATCCATCAAGGTGGTTCATTTTTCTGATTGGCAGAAAATCGACCAGAATGAAATAGAGCGTGGCCTGGTCAAAGTCAAACCACGGGAAAAGTTTACCCGAGTAGCGGACATGCTGTCGGTTGTGGCCACTGAATCAAATAACCCATGAATGTCACTGCGGGGTGGTCTCGGCAGACTGGCTGAAGCCCCGATCCTGATAAGCCTTCCACGCAGCCTTCAGCTCTTCGATACTGACTGGGTCGAGATCATGCTGTGGCAATCGATCGGCATCCCAGTGCCCATAACGATCAACACCACGTATCATCGTTGCCCGGCGACGCCCCAGAGTCGATCGAGTATGCGCGGGCATGTAAAAATAGGCCAAGCCAATGCGGGCACGGTCGCTGCCATTACCCAGCGACCCATGGACCGTGCGTTCCTGGTGTATCGAGATTTGACCTGCTTCGAGTTCAAGGTCAATGGCGTCGCTCTCATTTAACCCTCTGATTGTCTGTCCGCGGGCAAGCAAATTCTCAGGATCATAAGTTTCATCGTGCTTAAGATCCGGGCCCCGGTGGCTACCGGGCATAACCCGCAGGCATCCATTTTCTCGCCGACTTTCCGTCAACGCGACCCACACAGTCACCTCTTCGTGCGGATCCAGGCCGTAGTAAGCACTGTCCTGGTGCCATGAAACGAAGCGGGAGTCATGCGCTTTTTTTGAAAACAACGATGCGCCAAAGAGAAGAATATCGGGTCCAATTAATGATTCGACCGCATCGACCAACGTCGAATGACGGCCCAGTTCCACCATCCACGGCGCAGCGATGTGCGCCTTGATCTTAAAATACTTCTGCGGCTCAACACCCAGACGCTCCTCGTAGTCGGCAAGCCTTGCAGCATAGTCGCTGGCTTCCACCGCGGGGATCCCTGCCAGAGGACAAAGGTATCCATGCTGCTCAAAATGACGAACCTGTTGTGTACTCAATGAGCCGGTCATCGCGTAGCCTGTTTCATTTCACAACACGTAACATGATACGGCAACCGTCAGGCACTCGTGACAACACCCGCAGGGTAACCCGCACATTGAACGACATCACCCTGCCGATGTATTTCGAGACTGCCCATGTGATTCCGTACCTCACTAAAAACACGACTGTGCAGTGCCCCACATTGCCCCAACTGCTTACGACAAGCTTGGACTTCGCTCGACGATAGCGCTTTCATTAGGCTGAAAAACCATCACGCTCGTAAGCTTGAATCGCCTCGTGATGGAGCACGTTAGGCAATCTGCTCTCCTCGTACACTGGCATCAGAGCGTTGATATCAGGTCAACCTGACCTCAGGCCATCGGCGCCATTATTGCAACACCCTTGACCCGATGGTGCACCCTGACACAATACGCCAGTCTACTATCCAACGACCAACTCGTTCAGCACTAAAACTATGATCATGCACAACACGTTGCGCGACAAGTTCGCCTCGGGGCAGCCGACGTTAGGCACCCATTTCCTATCCTGCGATCCCGACATGCCAGAAATCATCGGCGATTCCGGGCTTTTTGATTACGGCGAATATTGCGCCGAATATTCCACTTTCGATATGCAATTGCTGTACCACTTTGCCAGATCCGGCCAATGTGCCAACTTACCCCTGATGATCAAACTTGACCAGAAAGGTCAGGGGTTTTGGGCGCAGGCCGCTCTCGGTGCAGGGTTTAAAGCGATCCTTTTCACCGATATCCGCAATGAAAGTGACGTGGAAACGTGCTACCAGACGATCCGCCCGGACATGCCAGCACACGGCGGGCTGGTGGGGGTCAAACTTCGCCGCCCCGCCCTCGGTGGATACGATGCGACCGGTTATCTCGATGATCTTAAGTCGGTATTGTTTCTGATCATGATCGAAAAAGACATTGCAGTGGATAACCTTGATGCGATACTGAGCAAAGCCAAAGAACGTGGCACGGATATGACGCAGTGGGGCCCGTCGGACTTCGGCTTTTCTCGCGGCCAACCCGAGCTGGAGAATGGACCCGAGATTCGGACCTTCGAGGAACTGGTCATACGCAAATCTATCGAGTACGGCGTGCCGCCTCGGATCGAAATAGGCAGCGTGGAAGCAGCGCAGCGATACATTGATCTGGGAGTGAGACACTTCTGCATCGGCTGGGATCGCTTCATCTATCAGGCCAACCTGGCACACCTGGGTGAAGGCATGCAGAAATTGCTCTCAACACTGTAATCCGCTGTGCCTGCTGGCACGGCGGATTCACCGAATTCAACTGAGAAAAACTGCATCCATCCCGTTGCCCCACTCAGCAAACATCGCCAGAGCCAATGGCATCATCGGCTACGCGCGCGCCCAGCTTCTCCCCGGGCCATAAACTCTCGGGCGCCCGCGTTAAGCCAAGGCTGGCTGACAGTAAAAAAGAAACGCACCCCCAACGCCGAATAGCGCTCAACGGTGTCGTTGGTCGCGAGCGTGCCCGCAGAATGACCCGCGGCGACGATACGTGATATAGCGTCGTCTATCTTTTCCTGCACCTCAGGGTGCTGCATATCCGATATATGCCCCATGGAGGCCGCAAAATCTCCTGGAGCGACAAAAAATACGTCGATGCCCTCGACGCTGATAATGTCGTCCAGGTTTTCCCACGCCACAATATCCTCAATCAATACAACCAGTAACGTCTCATCGTTGGCTTTGCGAAAAAAATCAGGCACACCATAGCTTTGCCTGCTCGGAAAAATACCGCGTCGACCCAGCGGCGCGAATCGCCCCCCGGCCACGACATTCTCCGCCTCCTCGCGCGTATTGACGTGCGGCACCACCACGCCTTGCGCACCACGATCCAGTGTCCGGTAAATTAATCCTTGGTCATTGGAAACAATACGAGCGACAGAGGTCATACCCCAGATGTCACATGCGCGCGTCAGATTCCCTAACTCACCGGCATCCACACCGCCGTGTTCCCCTTCTAACCAAATGCCATCCACCCCACTGGGTCCGAAAGCATCGATATCATCCGGATGCGTCGGCCCACTCACAACAACAACGTTTTCATTATTGGCAAGTTTCCGCTTAACACGGTTAGGTCTTAATTCCATAATTAGTACTCCTACCATTTGAAATGGTCAGTTATCTGCTGACTCTTCGTGCATCGCGCAGATGGGCGAACAGTGCTTACGATTTACATAAAGGCAGCCATTCATTGATGTATTTAGCTACGGGCCTCCCGGTACAACATAAAAGTTCCACTGACAACAATGATTCCCGCACCAACAACGGTCCATAGATCGAGCGACTCTGAAAAAATAAAGAACCCAAAAAGACTCGCCCAAATTAGGCGAGTAAAATCAAGCGGAAAGATTGTCATTGCATCAGCCAACTTTAAACCCTGGACCATACATAGATGCCCTAGCGTCGCTAACGAGCCGAGCGACAGTAACCACAGCCATTCCTGAACAGTAGGCCAGATCCAGACGGTAAGGGCAAACGGTAATGACAACACACTGAGCTGCATACCCACCCAAGCGACAATAGATACGGCGGAATCCGTGCGGCCAAGCTGCTTGACAATGACGACACTACAACCCCAACACATGGCCGAAAAAAGCACCCACAACAATCCTATATCGATATCACCGAAACCTGGCCGAAGAAGCACAAGGACTCCGACAAATCCAAACACAACGGCCATTCCACGGGCAATCGTCATTCGCTCGCGAAGAAAAATCATTGCAGCCAATGAACCAAAGATGGCATTGGTAAAACTAAGCGCGGTCGCTTCAGCGAGGGGCACCATGCTCAGGCCATAAAACCAGGACAACATTGCGGAAATACTGATAAGACCTCGGAGCATCTGCAGGCGTGGCTGGTGGGTTCGCAAAGACTCCACCCCACTGCGCAATAAAAGAGGAACAATCACGATGAAACCGAAGAGACTACGAAAAAACGCGAGTTCAAACGGATGAATACTAGGGCTCAGGTAACGGACAACCGCGTGCATGGCGCTCAGTGCGCCTGCCGCTGTTATGACAAGTATCGCGACTCGCGCAGTGCTGGGTAATCGCTCCCACAGATCAGCCCCGATTTGGTAACCCTGCTGTAATGCTGTCATATCATTCCACGTACAGGCTGATTAGCGCGTGCTCCAACTCACCTAGGTCTGACACAGCGGGTCTAGACTTCAATGCTGTAAAATCACGCTTGCCATAACATCGTCGGCTCGAAAGGAAACATGGGCCGACGCCGCCATTGATAATCAAACCCACTGAGATCCGACGCTGTTACACCCGGCGTATTGACACGCACAAAGTAAGAACACAAGGATGCGTAGGCTGCCAGTGGTGAATTAACGCCTTTGGCTACAAGGACCTCGAAACCCTGTGGATCTAGATCACAGCAAGCGAACTGGCCCAGGCTCCAAGGNACGATNCGCTTTGACGTCAACATCACCGTTAAGCCAGACGCGATCGTTACCACCGCNGACTTNCCTTGATNGAANTNGACAATACCGCCATGGCGAGCNTCGTGCTCGGTAAATTGTCCNTCATACAATCCCTCTACCCGTACGCGAGCNANCAATGGGTCNCCGTGNAAACGGTCTGTAGCACCACCCATCGAGAGCGTCAGTNNAGCTCCNACCCCTGCTTCANNCGCAACAGANACCGCTACNGGATCAAACAAACAAATGAATGCTTTCGGAATGCTGCNGCGAACCANTGCGTGCGCAAGATGCGTTGANTCGGCCGGCGAACCGCCCCCCACATTGTCACCCATATCTAACAAGCATACTCGACCTTGCAAATGTTTAATCTCATTCAAACAACTGTCAATATCTAGCGCTGTTGCAGTGAACTGCGTGCGCTCATTCCACAGCGCACCGGATAATTCAGCCGCAATTTCCACGGCGAGGCTCTCATCTTGATCAGTGACTGCAATCACCGCACTACCCATCTCAGCGACATCAGCATACGGAAATCCCTGCAGAATACTGGTCGACAAAACACCCGGTCGTTGTCGTAAACGCTCTGCGACGCGGTAGAGTTCTAGGCACGGAGATTCAGCTGTGGCCTGACGTTCAATGTTCATAACGAATGGAGGAAACATCGCGCGCTGGACCGGCTGTATCTCTCCTTTCAGTGACCGTGCCATCAACTCGGCTGCCTCCAGACCCCGATCGAACTGGTCGATGTGGGGATTTGATCGATACGCGATCAACGCGTCCGTCGCATCCACCATCATTGGCGACAGATTCGCATGCAAATCGAGGGTCCCAATGATGGGAATCAATGACCCGACCTCAGCACGCAGCCGGGCTAACCAATACCCATCGACATCTGGATATGAAGCGCTAACCGTCGCACCGTGTGGCGCCACGAGGTAACCATCTAAGGGACCGGCAAGCGCTACCTGCTGAAACATGCGTGACATCAATTCAGAAAATGTCGCAGCGTCCATAGCGCCGTAAGGCAAAGCACGGGCAGCAAACAATGGGACTGCGCTAAGCCCCTGTTGTTCAAGGCCTGCTAGGAACCCCCCCACTTCGTGGTGAGCACCACTTAATGCTGTCCGCACCGACTCACCCTCAAGCAATAAGTCGTCCTCGAAATGCTGAAGAGTCGTGGTCCCGGAAACGAAAGTGTTCGATTCCTGTAGAAGAGACAAAATACCGATGCGCAAAGTCGGCTCTTTCGCGCTAATCAGAGAATGCCATGCTCAGCGAACATGTTCTCCAACGTCTCCCCGCCAGCCAATTTCTCGCGCACAACATTCTCCTCTTGCACCTTGGCCATCGACTGCGAAAGCACTTCTCGAACCGCGTCCTTGGGAACAATGAGCACACCGTCCAAATCCCCAAAGACTAAGTCGCCGCTATGGACANGNACNCCGTTNATCTCACCGGGCACATCGAACCAGGTCATCTTCCCTCGATACTTAGTATCGACCGGGCTAAGGAANCCCGAATACACAGTGAACGCCATCTCCTGGATAAGTCGTGCATCCCTTACACCACCATCGGTAAGGCAACCGGCTGATTTTAGGTACATCGCACGCGTCGACAACAGTTCTCCCCACGGCGCGATACGANTATTTCCGTGACAGACCAAGACCGGAATTTCATCTTCCTTCAGGCTGTCTATCAGTCGAAGCTCATGCTCGTAAACATTCACATCAGCATCGTCATGATAGATTGGNGAATACAGGCCAACCCGCGCCCACCCGCACAACACAGTACTGGGATCAAGAGGTCGAATCCCTGGCTTTAACACCTGATTACGGTAACCCAGACTGTCGAGGGTATCGGAGATTACGGCACTGTAAAGCGTTGATCGAGCCATTGCCAAATCGATCGTTACAAGGCTCATGCGATCTCCACGATCATTTCAACTTCAACAGGGATATCCCCAGGAAGTGACCCCATACCGACCGCAGAACGCGCCGCACGACCTGAATCCCCAAATGCTTCAACCATGAGGTCGGAGAACCCATTGATCACTGTTGGGTGATTTGCAAAAGAGGGATCCGCGTTAACCATTCCGAGCACCTTAACTACCTGCTTCACACGATCAAGATCACCAATCTCTGCTTTTAACGAGGCCAAACAACCCAACCCAACCAATTGCGCTGCCGCATACGCGTCTTCTTCCGAACAAACACTCGGAACTCTTCCTACCACGTAGGTTCCGTCGTTCCGGCGCGGCCCGTGACCTGACACATAAACCAGGTTACCAACCGTCTTCGCCACAACATAGTTTCCCAACGGGGTTGGTACCGTAGGCAGTGTGAGGGACATGGCGGACAATCGTTCTTCAACTTTGGACATTACACCTCCTATTGAGTTCACTCATCGCAACCGATTGTTTTCACAAACCGACGCGTTTCCTTAACCAAAAGCTAGTCATTGAATCTGACATATTCATTAACGATGGTAAACCGTTATAACAAAAGGGAATTGAGCAAGCGCTACTATGTACAACACCCGTGAACCTCCGGCAGCTCAGTCTTTTACTTAGATCGCTACGGCTATTTTCTCATCCTGGCGCCAGCGCGAGAGAAGATCAGCTCGGACTCGATCCACCGCATCAAGATGTTGTTGCTTGATATGACCATAGCCCCGTATGCCATCGGGTAACGAAGCGATTTCTGTCGCCAACGCATGATTGTCATGGTGTAACCCCCGTGACAACTCATCGACAATAATCTCGTAATCGATGATTCGTTGGCGCTCGGCGCGCCTCTCTGAGGTGTAACCGAATGGGTCAAACGCGGTACCGCGCAACCATCGCAACCGAGCAAGCGCTTTCATGGCGCGCAACATCCATGGACCATAGGCGCGCTTTTCCGGCAATCCCGTATAAGGATCACGACGTGCAAACAATGGCGGTGCTAAATAAACCTCGAGGCGAAAAGATCCTTCAAACGCCTGGGAAACTCTCTTCATGAAATCACCGTCACTATAAAGTCGGGCAACCTCATACTCGTCTTTGTACGCCATGAGTTTGTAGCCGTACCGTGCAACAGCCGAACCAAAACCCGCAAAACCACCAGCCAGGGCACCCTCAGCCTGGCACGCACCCTCGACCAGCCTTCGGTAACGTGCTGCGTAGCCCGCATCCTGGTAAAGCGTCAAATCGTTCGCCCGGGCATCGATCAACTCATTGAGTGTTTCAGGCTGCTGAGCCGAAGACGATGATTCGCCGTGGGCCACGGCCGTCACCGTCTTGAGATCAACTGCCGCTCGCCGGCCCCATCGAAACGTCTCTATATTGCTCTCCACTGCGATTCCGTTTAACTCAATAGCCCGCTCAATACCCACCGACGACACAGGCACCAAACCGCGCTGGTAGGCATAACCCAACATGAACATATTGGTTGCAATGCCATCACCCATTAACCGGGTAGCAATCGCCGTTGCATCAAGAAAGGTCAGACGCCGTGGTCCGGCAGCGCCCAAAAGACGTTGGTTAAGGTCCTCTCGCGGGTACTTCAGGTCGGGACTGCGCGTAAAGTGCCCCGTGATGGCTTCATGAGTATTAATAATCAGTTGGCTGCGATCAGATGAAACCGACTGCAAGGCTAAATCGCTTGCCGCCACCAGTGCATCGCACCCCAATACCAAGTCTGCGGAACCGGCGTCCAGGTACACCGCCTTGATCACACTGGTCTCACTCGCAAGTCGAATGTGGCTGGTTACTGCACCACCTTTCTGTGCCATACCAAACTGATCGATTGCCTGGCAAGCCCGACCCTCGAGGTGCGCGGCCATCGTAATCATGGCGCTAATCGTTACTACGCCCGTGCCGCCAATGCCGGTCACTAGAATGTTATAGGATCGCTTCGCCGAGAGATTCGGACGCTCAGGTTCAGGCAATAACTGCAAGTGCCGCGGCACTTCTTGACTACTCGCAACACGCCGCACATTACCCCCAACCACTGAGACAAAACTTGGACAAAACCCATCTCGACAAGAATAATCCTTGTTGCAGGAGGATTGGTCAATGCGCCGCTTTCGCCCGAAACTCGTCTCTACCGGTACCACTGACAGGCAGTTCGACTTCGCCGAACAGTCACCGCAACCTTCGCAAACCCGCTCATTGATGAAAACGCGTCGGGGTGGATCGGGAAAGGTTCCCCGCTTGCGACGTCGGCGTTTCTCCGCTGCACAGGTCTGATCGTANACAATAACGCTGACACCGGGATACTGTCGAAACGCTTTTTGTACGGTATCTAGCGCCCGCCGATGATGCACCTCGGTCCCCGGCGCAAGACCAACAGGGTTTTTGTATTTTTCCAAGTCATCGGTCACCACCGCCAACCGTGTGACGCCCTCGGCATGCACCTGTCGTGTAATGGCGGCTGGGTCGATGGTGCCATCGACCGGCTGCCCGCCAGTCATCGCCACCGCATCGTTGTAAAGAATCTTGTAGGTAATATTGACACCGGCGGCGATACACGCGCGCAAGGCCAATAGGCCAGAGTGGAAATAAGTGCCGTCTCCAAGATTTTGGAACACGTGATCCGTCGCTACAAATGATGACATGCCAATCCATGTGGCGCCCTCACCGCCCATTTGTGGATGGGTCACGTTGTCACGTGCCATGTTGGTAGCCATGAAGTGACAACCCACGCCACCGTGCGCCCGACTTCCGTCGGGTACTCGAGTAGAGGTATTGTGAGGACAGCCGGAACAGAAAAATGGTGTGCGTACCACGCTAAGCGGGCTCCGCGCGCGACGTTCTGAGGCCTTTCCCTCCAGAAAAGCAAGACGTGCCTGTATCTTAGCGCTGTTATGAAATGATTGAATACGGCCCGCGATCGCAATAGCAACCGCATCAGGACCCAGTTGGCCAACCCCGCTTAGAATTTCTTTACCGATCTCATTACATCGACCGACCACTCGGGGTCGACGAGTTTCCGGTAACCCATAAAGTACATCTTTAACCGCCAATTCGATAATGCGCCGTTTCTCCTCCACCACCAGCACCTCCTCGAGTCCATCACAGAACTGTCGAAGAGATAGCTCATCAATGGGATGTGGCATGCCGATCTTGAGCACGCTGATGCCCAACTCAGCCGCGAACTCAAGGTCAATCCCTAACGAATCGAGCGCTTCAAGCACCGCGAAGGCTGCCAGCCCGCTGGCTACGATACCCAATCGCGGCCGTGGACTTGCGATGAGTACTTTGTCGATACCATTGGCTCTTGCAAACGCGACCGCAGCTCCCATCTTGTGATCACGCAGGCGTGCCTCTTGATCAACCCACGGATCAGGCGTCCGTATACTGACTCCCCCTTCTGGAAACGGGTAATCCGGCAAAACAATACGTGGCCAATCCGTGGGCAGCAGGACACTCGCCGCGGTATCCAGCGTGTCCGGCGTCGCCTTGAATCCCACCCAGGCACCGCAAAAACGCGATAGGGCCCAACCATAAAGGCCAAACTCAATGAGTTCGGCGACATTGCCGGGGTAAAGCACCGGCATCATCAGATCAATAAACGTGGGTTCCGATACCGCGGGGACATCGGTCGACGTCATTCCATGATCATCACCAACGACCGCTAGCACACCACCGTAACGGGATGTCCCCGCCAAATTTGCGTGGCGCATCGCGTCAACACTACGATCAAGACCAGGACCCTTGCCGTACCACAGACTGTAAACCCCATCGTAAAGCGCATCCGAGAATAATGACGACTGCTGTGCGCCCCAGTGTGAAGTGACCGCGATATCTTCATTCACCGCGGGCAGGAAATGAATCTGGTTCTGGGGCAGAAAGCGCTCGGCCCGCCACAACTCCTTATCGAGGTTATGCATCGGGGATCCTCGATATCCCGAGATGAAACAGGCGGTATTCAGTCCAGCAGCGCGATCCCGAACCCCTTGCAACATCGCCAACTTAACCAGCGCCTGTGTGCCGGTGAGATACAGGGAGCCATCAATGTTTTGATACTTATCATCCAGGCTGACTTGGGCGAGTTGCATAGGGGTCGTCTCGCCTGTCAGTTCACCTGAGCCATTGATGAGCTTGTCTTGACCACGTCAAAACGCACTGTCAAAAACACCGCCATCAAGGAGTAAATTCTGGCCCGTGATATAACCCGCCTGCGCGCTACAAAGAAATGCGCAGGCCTCTCCAAACTCTTCCGGTTGCCCAAACCGAGCGGCTGGCACCTGCTGGGTTCGGGCGGCCACTGCCTCCTCCAAACTAATCCCCAAGGTCTTAACGCTCGCCTCTAAGCTGCCGCGCAATCGATCGGTATCGAAAAAACCGGGCAGAATATGATTAATGGTGACATTGTTCGATGCCAACGACCGGCTTACTCCAGCAAGAAACGCCGTTAACCCAGCCCGCGCACCGCTCGACAGATCAAGTCCAAGCACAGGCTTTTTAACCGATAGCGAAGTGATGTTAACGATACGGCCGAATTTTCGTCCGGCCATTCCATCCACCACGCCGGTGATCAATTCGATCGGTGTAATCATATTCATCGTCACACCCTCCATCATTGCATCACGATCCAACTCNCGAAAATCNCGAAACGGNGGNCCNCCGTTNTTNTTGACCAAAATATCAACCTCAGGCACAGCACTCAGCAAAGCTGCCTGACATTGAGGATCTGACACGTTGCCAACAACCATGGACACCTCGACGGTTGGTGCTGCAGCACGAATCTCGGCGGCCGTTTTTTCGAGAACCGACGCATCGCGGCCGTTAATCGTGACGTCGACGCCATTGCGCGCGAGGGACATCGCGCAAGCCTTCCCTAACCCTCGGCTCGATGCACATATGATGGCTTTACGCCCGGCAATTCCTAGATCCATTTGCTTTTCCTGGTGGTTTTCTTATTCGGTGATAGGGTCGTGAGTGACCTCTGTTATTGACGATACTGCGGTTCCTCGCGGTCAAGAATTCGTTTCAACGCGGCAAAATGACGCGCAGCAAGCTTAGGCATTTCTTGAGGGAACTGTGTCCGAGTCCGTGCAACCACTTCTGGATCAATGCTCCGCAGCTGCCCTCCGGTGGATCTTGCCAACACCTGAAACATCGCGGCACGCTCAAGGTAATAGAGATCATTGAAAGCCATGGCGACAGACAACCCCGTGACGGTGACTCCATGATTGGCCATCATCAGAATAGAACACTCCCCCATTGCACTGGCGATACGATCGCCTTCGTTTACATCCAGTGCCAGGCCACTGTATTCAGTGTCGTAAGCGATACGCCCATCAAACATCAACGCATTTTGCTCAACCATTTGAAGCTTTCCGTCCTCAAGCAGAGTAAGCGACGTGGTGTAGGGCATATGATTGTGCAACACCACCACCGCTTTGGGCACATTGACATGGATGCGGCTGTGAATAATAAACGCCGTATCTTCAACGGTGTTCTCTCCGGCCAGCACATGACCCGCCTCATCGCACAGAACCAGAGATGACGCGGTAATCTCCGACCAATGCCAACCGTAAGGATTAATGAGAAATCGCTTGCCTCGCATAATGCCATCCTCATCGGGAACAGCCATCGAGAAGTGATTGTCCACCCCTTCGGACAGACCCAATCGAACAGCCCACCGCAGGGCTGCCGCAAGGTCAATGCGCGCTTCTTGAAGGTCAAACTGAGTGTCCACATTAGGATGAAGGGGGATCGGTTTTGTCATGCGCTTTCCTATATCGCTGTCAGTAAGTAATACTTTCCGGCTTTCGCATCCAACGGGTCATGGCACCTGTGAACGAGCGCCCTCGAGTAAATATGATACCGCGTTAGTGGACTGGCCATCGATTTTCGGCGGCGGCTTAACGCAGCACCCGTTGTACGCCTCTACCCACCGAAAGCGCTGGCATAATGGCCGGAGCATTCTGACTGTCAGTCACTTCACGCAGTGTAATGGCTTCACTCCCCTGCCGACCGATTAGAACCACTTCGTCACCGACACTGGCATCTGGAATCAGACTCAGATCAATTCTGGTGTGTTCCATACAAAATGAGCCAGCGATCGGCACTCGCTTTCCCCTGACTAACACCTCACCACAGGTAAGTGCCGAGATACCATCCCGAAGGCCAAATGGAATCACACCGAAGCGGTCGCCCGGTCGTAAATTGATGGGGGAAAAGTCAATAAATTCAGTTCGTTCTACCATTCGAGTATGAATTAATCGACTGCTTAACGCGACAAAAGCCGGTTTCAAGTCAATATCCAGTTTGACCGGTCCAGCTGGCATCAGCCCGAACAGCAAATGGCCGGGATCAACAGCATCCAAGTTAAACGCGCTAGAGAATCTGAGCACTGCGCTACTGGATAAAAGTCGTAATGGAATCTGAATTCCGACAGATTTCAGTTGGGAGCACACTCCATCGAATGCCTGCCATTGCCANTCAATGTAATCCTCCACCCCGTGACCGTCGGGTACGTTCATGTGGGNATATAACCCGGCCAATTCCAGTTTGGGCAACTGGGTTACTGCCTCGACCAGTGCCNCCGCCTGCATCGGAAGTGCGCCCAATCGTTCAAGACCCACATCAACTTTCACAAAACATCGAATTGGCCCTTGAGCTTGAGTGGACAACGTTTCGGCGCCCGTGATGTCAAGCACCGTTGGCATCAGATCATAAGCCACCATCGCCTGCACCGCGTCAGCATCGAAGGGATTACCGGCGTAGAGCAAAATCGGCAATTCAATACCCTCAAGACGAACACTCGCTGCCTCCGCTATATCGGCAAGGGCGATCATGTCAGCACCGTGCTGTACCATCGTGCGCGCAACGGGGATCAAGCCAAACCCGTAACCATCCCCCTTAAGTGCTGCAATGATTTTTGTTGATGTACCGACCAGCGCACGGATCTGCCCCAGGTTATGGGCAATCGCCGCCATATCGATCTCGAACCGATTAGGGCGAGGCGGCGCATAATCACCCACCATCGATGTCTTCCTTGCTCGTTGTCTGAGCCAGGTGTCCGTAGTGGCGGTTTAGGTATTCCTCACTGAACTTGCCGGTTGCTCGATCGGCTGCAATCGCTTCCGGTGCTCGATCAGCGGCGGGTTTGAACCCACCAGCGCCAGGGGTCTCAATGACAACCGCATCTCCAGGTCCGATCGATACCTGGTCGGGTTTATCCTCCAGTCGATGCTCACCATCGATCGTCCTCAGCATAAATCGACCCATGCCACCGGACGCCCCACCAAAAAGACCCCACGGCGGGTGCCGAAATCTTTCGCCCGCACCATTAAAAATACAATCGTGTCCGCGGGGTCGCACNACCCGTCGCAACCCCATCCCGCCCCGAAAACGCCCAGCACCCGCCGAGTCCGTGACCAGGCTGTACTCCTCTACCAAAAGCGGGTATTCCATCTCGATTGCTTCGATCGGAAGATTCGAGGTATTGGTAATGTGGACCTGCACGCCGTCTTTGCCGTCTTTCATGGGTCGCCCTCCCATGCCACCACCCAGGGTCTCGAGATAAAGATACGATGCCCCACTACGCGGGTCGATGCCTGAGAAAACAGCCGTGGTATTGGCACCATTCGCCGCCGCAACTACACGCTCGGGAAATGCCTCCGCCAAGGCCCCAAGCACTACGTCGATAATTCTCTGGCAAGTGTTCGCGCGCGCGGCCACTGGCGCGGGAAAAACAGCGTTGACCAACGTGCCCGCGGGCGCGACGATCTGCACCGCATCCAGGACACCTTGATTATTAGGAATCTCAGGATCAAGCAGTGCCTTCAGGCTGTAACACACCGCAGCCTGAGTGGCATTCAAGGTGACATTGATATTGCCCTTGACCTGGTCGGCGGTTCCCGAAAAGTCAAAAGTAATCTCCCTGCCATTGACATGAACCGCAACGACAATCGCCACATCAAACGTACCCAGACCATCGCCGTCCATCACGTCACCAAAGGTGTATGTTCCGTCGCGAATAGACTCAACGCCGTCTGCCATCCTCCGCTGGGTACGCGAAATAATGTCTGAGTAGGCCGCAGTCAATGCCGCTTTGCCATGCTTCAAGATCACTTCCTGCAATCGACGTTCCCCCAATCGGCATGCCGAAATCTGAGCAAAATAATCACCCCGGCGTTCAAGCGGAACGCGCACATTCAGCAACAGGAGATCAAGAATATCGGTTACCAGTTCGCCTCGACGAAATAATCGGATTACCGGTATGCGAAGACCCTCTTGATAGATTTCTGACATACCGCCCGCCATACTGCCCGGCGCCATGCCGCCGACATCGGCGTGATGTGCAATGTTGCAAACAAAGCTGTGAATCTCCCCATTGACAAAAACCGGCATCGCCAGGTTGATATCAGGCAGATGAGTGCCACCCGCTTCGTGCGGATCGTTGGAGACAAAAATATCTCCTTCATGAATGTTGCCATCGAACTTTTCAAATAACGCACTCATGAGCCCACTCATCGACGCTATATGAATCGGCAATGAACCCGCTGATTGCGCGACCAACCGACCACCGGGGTCCATGATCGCAGTCGAATGATCATGACGCTCTTTGATATTGGTCGAGTAGGCAGACTTCATCAACGCGACGTAGGTCTCGTCCGTAACCGAACGCAACGCGTTAAATACGATTTCAAGCGTAATTGGATCGATCGAATTCATAGCGGTTATACACCAAGCGAGATCAGGAGATTTCCAAAATTATCGACCCGTGCTGCGTCACCAGGATACACAAGCGTGGTGGCATCGAGCTGCTCTATGACGGCGGGGCCGGTGACTTCATNCCCGGCGCTAAGCTCGTGGCGGTGAACAACCCGGCACTGAACTGCCTCGTCTTGCTCGAAAACAACAGCTCGAGTCCCCATTGCCGTTAAGGATTCCTTTGTATCAGCCGTACCCTTGAATTCCACCAATGGATGCACTCGACCGCGGGCAGTGAGGCGAAAATTAATTATTTCAATCGGATCTTCTGGGTTGTGATATCCATAGCTCTCTTCATGGATTCGGAAAAACGCACGGCGCAGGGGNTCAATGTTTTCAAACGCAACGTGTTTCCCATCNTTTCCCTGCGACAATGGAACCGCCAGTTCGAAATTCTGCCCTACATATCGCATATCAAGACGAACTGATACCTGCCGAGTCTCTGGCCGCACATCTTCTTCGTTAAACCAGNCTGCTGCCTCTTTTTCCAACGTTTCCAGTACTCCAGCAATGACCTTCAACTCACTATCGATCAATCGCAATCGACGACCCACGACAAAATCTTCCTGCAGGTCTGAAACTACCAATCCATGTGCGCACACAATCCCGGGAGCTGCTGGTACAAGAATTTCTCGAATACCAAGATTCGTTGCCACATCACGGGCGTGCAATGGGCCCGCACCACCAAAGGGCATCAGAACATAATCTCNNGGATCATGACCTTGTTCCACAGAAATGGTGCGAATCGCCCGAACCATATTAGCCACCACGATATCAATCACACCGCGTGCCACCCTCACCGTGGAGGCTTCCAACTTTTGCGCAATGCCTTCAACGGCTTGACGAGCTTGATCCAGGTCCAGCGCCATTGCGCCACCCAATAACCCGCCCTGACTTAGGCGGCCTAGAAATAGATTGGCATCGGTCACAGTAGCATCACGACCCCCTTGCCCGTAACAGGCCGGACCCGGTGAGGCACCTGCACTGTGTGGGCCGACCTTTACCAAACCATCGCGATCGATCCACGCGATGGAACCTCCTCCAGCACCCACTGTTTCCACATCAACCATCGGCATCCGTATAGGGAATCCAGCCACTTCGCGTCCAAACGCAATGGGCACCGAGGCCCCTCGAATCAACGCAACATCGGCGCTGGTTCCGCCCATATCAAGGGTAATGACATTAGGGCGATCGACCTGCCGCGCTATATGAGCTGCTCCAACGACGCCCGCCGCTGGGCCCGACAGGGCCGTGCGGATGGGGAGATCCCGCGAACGAGCCAGGGACATCAACCCACCGCTGGACTGATTAAGGCCCAGGCTTGCACTTGGCGCTACGCGCGTCAGCTCAGTTTCGAGTTCACTAATGTAGTCGGCCATCACCGGCTGCAGGTAGGCATTCAGTACTGTGGTAGAAAATCGCTCCACTTCACGAAACTCAGATTGCACAGCAGATGAGGAGGAAACATAGACATCCGGTATTGCCTGTGCAAGCGCGGCACACAGGCGTTGCTCATGCTCGTCGTTCTGAAACGCAAACAACAGGCACACAGCACACGCTTGCGGCTTGGATGCTTTGACTGACGCGCACGCTTCAGCAACTGCGTCGTCCGTAAGCTCAACCAACACTTCACCCCCGTCGGTGATCCGCTCGGTGACCTCAAGACGACGCTCAGGGGGCACCAGCGGTGGCGGATGATCCTGGTAGAGGTCGTACATATGAGGTCGCGTCTGACGTGAAATTTCAAGCAGATCGGCGAAACCGCGCGTCGTCAAAAGGGTGACCCTGCCCCCTTTACGTTGAATCAAGGCATTGGTCGCTACAGTCGTCCCGTGAGACAGGTGTCGCAATGCAACGAGCTCAAGGTCGTTGGCAGCCGCAAGATCGATCAAACCCTGTGTAACCGCATAAGCCAGGTTATCGGGTGTCGAGGGGTACTTGCCTACATGGAAGGCACCGGTCGACTCATTGAGCGCAAAGAAGTCGGTGAATGTCCCACCCACGTCGACGCCAACCATCCAAGTCATTGCTCAGCCCATCCCCATGCATTTGCTACGGAAAACTGGTGTACAGTTTAAACGCTTCGATCGCCTTAGAGACAGGCACTCTTTGCCTGTGGTGTAATCGCTCGCGGCGAGGACATTTCTGCATACCCGCAACCGAAGGCCACTGAGCGTAGAGGGACCGAGTAACGACACCACACTATGAGCGAGAACGAAACAACACCAGCACTCGGAGAACCGCCGCTTCGAGGTCTCCGAGTGCTCGATATTGCCACCTTTGTCGCCGCGCCTTTTGCTGGCGCCTGCCTCGCAGAATTTGGCGCAGAGGTCATCAAAATTGAGAAACCGGTGATCGGTGACTCACTTCGTCACCTTGGGGCTAGCAGTGACGCGGGGGACACGTACTTCTGGATTAACGAAGCGCGCAACAAGAAATGCATCACACTCGATCTAAAAATGCCCAAAGGAGCCGATCTCTTTCGCAAAATGATACGTGATGCCGATGTCGTGATCGAAAACTTTCGCCCCGGCACCCTGGAACGATGGGGGCTTGGTTATGAGGATTTGCGCCGACTTAACCCGGGGCTGATCATGCTACGAGTCTCCGCCTACGGACAAAATGGCCCTAAGAAAGACCTGCCCGGCTTTGCCCGTATTGCCCAGGCGTTTGCCGGACTGACCTATCTCGTAGGACAGCCGGACACACCACCGCTGATTGCCGGATCCACGACGTTAGCCGACTACCTCACTGGCCTTTACGGCGCGTACGGCGTGCTGCTGGCTATGCGTGCGCGGGACCGGAACGGAGAGGGACAGTTCATCGACATCGCATTGCATGATGGCATCTTTCGCTTTCTCGATGAGATCGCCGCTGTCTACGACAAAACTGGGCAGGTACGCGAACGAATGGGAACTGAAACACACACGTCAGTCCCCCACAGTCATTACCCCACGTCAGACGGTAAGTGGGTCGCCATTGCCTGCACCAACGATAAGATGTTTGCCCGTCTCGCCACCGTCATTGGACGACCAGAACTGGCCACACTCGAGCACTATGGCACCGTCAAGGCCCGCCTGAACAACCGCGAAGAAGTCAACCAGGTGGTCAGTTCGTGGACCGAGACTAGAACTCGAAATGAAGTGGTTGAACTTTGCTCCAGCGGTGATGTGCCGTGTGGGCCGGTCAACAGCATTGCCGACATCTTTGACGAAGCACAATACTGGGAACGGGACACTCTGATACGCGTTAAAGATGAGAGAATTGGCGATCTGGCAATACAAGGGGTCGTGCCAAAACTTTCGGCAACTCCGGGCACGATTGAGCACCTAGGCGCAGCACTGGGCGCACATAACGAACAAATTTATCGTGACTGGCTAGGGCTTAACGACGACGATCTCGCAGCATTAAGAAAAGAACAGGTGATCTAGCCAATAGTCATCAGTAATCACGGTGCTAANGTTGCGTTGGAAGTAAACACCGCACCGCTGTCTCTTTGCCCTCCAACAAAACCTATCACACTGAAGCAAATCACGAGGAAAACATCATGCGCCTTAAAGATAAAGTTACCCTGGTCACCGGCGCTGGCTCCGGATTTGGCGCTGGCATTGCACGCCTCTTCGCCAGTGAAGGGGCAAAGGTCGTTGTCAATGACATTAACGACAATGCCGGGCAAACGATTGCCCAGGAAATTCGGCAAGCCGGCGGCTCAGCTACCTATGTCCACGCAGATGTGGCGTCCCGGGAGGACACCCGCTTAATGATTCAGGCTGCTATTGATTTCGGCGGACGCCTGGATGTTCTGGTTAACAATGCCGGTTTTACCCACCGCAACAAACCTTTTCTTGACGTGACCGAGGATGAATTTGATCGAGTCTACGATGTCAACGTGAAGGCGATATTTCACGCCCTTCAAGAAGCGCTTCCCATCTTTCTTGAGCAAGGCGCCGGTTCAGTTATCAATACCTCCTCGACCGCAGCCCTGCGGCCAAGACCGGGACTTGGCGTCTACTGCAGTTCGAAGGGCGCCGTGAATAACCTGACGAAGTCGCTNGCGATCGAATTTGCCGATAAGAACATCCGGATCAATGCAGTGTGTCCGGTCATAGGGGAGACGGGCCTGTTGGAGACTTTTATGGGTGCTCCCGATACCCCTGAAAACAGGGCCAAATTTCAGGCGACCATTCCCATGGGTAGATTNTCAACCCCGCAGGATATCGCCCGTGCCGCCCTGTTCCTGGCCAGCGATGACGCTGCGTTTATTACAGGTATTACCATGGAGGTCGATGGCGGCCGTTGTATCTAGGCCCTGTGATCTGAAGGTAAGGAATGCCGAGTAATTCCTTTGCGTGGTGCTGAAAATACGAATGTCACTGCCGAGACGATAAATGTCGCCGCTGACAGGATGAAGGCATCTTGGTAAGTGCCCGATAGNTCGTACAAGTATCCCCCGACCCACGGCCCGAACGCACCACCGATACCCATACCNGCCAAAACAACACCGTTAATTGAACCGAAATGCTTGCCGTAGAAAAGATCAGCCGCACCGGCAAAGATCGTTGGTGCCTGAAGGCCTGCACCGAATCCAAAACTGATTGCATACACATAGAGCCGCCACGGTTCCGTGTTATCGATTACCGACAGCAAAGCGACTAACCCGACAATACACAGCCCTACCGCAATGACGACTGTCACTTCCCGGCCAATCCAATCGGAGATTGCCGCTGACAATTGCCCCAACACCATCGACACACCGTATAGGGCGAACATGGACGCGGCAAAAAGGCCCGAGTACCCGGCATCCTGCGTAAACTTTCCAACATGGGCGAGAATCAGGTAACACCCTGTTCCCCAGAAAAATGTTTGGGACACCACCATTAGCCATAGTTGTGGTGTCCGCATGGCGGCAGACAACGTCCATTCCAGTTTTTCTGCGCGCACAGCGCCCGCTAAGTCCTCGGATCTTTCCGGGATCAGTTCCTTCAATCCGTACGCCATCAATCCTTTCTCGCGCGGATGATACTTATAAAAAAAGTAAACCAGCGGAATGAGGATGATCAGCATGGTCACACCCATTGCAACATACGCTGTCCGCCAGCCAGCAATCGACATAACAAACTCGGGATAGATGATGTAGACGAAACTCAACCCACCGCCCATCTGTGCCACTCCCAGTGCCAGCCCACGGTTTTTTGAAAACCAGTTGGCTATAGTCGGGTTGACTACCGGTGATCCGCAGCAGGCAAGTCCGATGGGGGTAAACAATCCAAATATTAGATAGAAGTGCCACAGGCTCGTCGCCAAACTACACATAGCAACCGCGCTCGACAGAATAACAACCCCAATCAATAGAATCCGGCGGGGATGCCACCAGTCAGTAATCGTGCCCACTACGGGTGCCGCCACACCATAGAAAAAAAGATGCAAAGACAGCATCACTGCCGTCTCTCCCCGGCCCCATCCAAACTCATCGAGAATAGGGGGAAAGAAAACTGAGAACGAATGACGCACGCCGTAGACGAGTATCATCACAACGCACATTACGCCCACGACCACCCAGCCGTAAAAAAATGACCCTCTAATGGCCATCAGAATAAAAACATCTCCGGATATTAAGGAATCGAAACCACTTAGCGCACAAGAAACCCCGCAGTCGCGGGGCTATTAGAGTGATCATTATACTCCACTCATAATACTCACTGGGGTTGTGCACCGGTGCATCGCTACACAAACCACGCTCACACTCTACCGATGCCCATTGCACCATGGTCAGGTAACACAGGGGATTACCACTTTTAAAAGTTACCGCCTAAGGGCGAATCTCGATTACGTCATTGAGGATATCGACAGGGACACAGCATGCTCCACTAAAGGTTACTCGGGTTGTGGACGGCCGAAAATGCTCGCAACGCTCTAGNCAACACGCGATAGCTTCAGTCCACACTGCCTGTAAGGTGTCGCCAACGCGGGCGCTCCAACACTTCTGGATTAATGATGGCCTCCGGTAGACGACCAGCCAGAATGGCCGCGACGTTCATGGACGCACGACGTTGCAATTCCGCTACTGATTCAGCCGAATAGAAAGCAACATGGGGGGTCGCAATCAGATTATTTAATTGCAGTAACGGGTGATCCGGTGAAAGCTGTTCGGGNTCAAACACATCCAGTGCCGCACCTGCAATGTCACCTTCGCGCAACGCAGTCAATAACGCATCATGGTCCACCAGACCGCCACGCGCGCAATTTATAAGGCAGGCCGTTGATTTCATTGCGTGCATAAAGTCCGCATTGACGAGCGTCCGAGTTCCCTCGGTCAACGGTGCGTGTAAGCTGACGAAGTCTGATTCGGTGATCAGTTTTTCCAGGCTCACTTCGCTNGCTAGTCCCGCATCCATAACCGCGTTGAGGGAAGGATCCGGATCNTAATAGATCACATTCATCGAGAATCCACGCGCCTTCTCGGCAACCACCTGACCGATGCGACCGAATCCAACCAACCCTAACGTTCGACCACGCACTCGATGCATCGGCAGCCCATCCTTTAGATTCCAACTGCCTTGACGCACAGCACGATCGTATAGAGAAATTTTACGGGCCAACGCGAGAATAAACCCGAGCGTGTGCTCTGCAACCTCATCAACACAGTAAGCGGGAACATACGTGACCGGAATATCCAATGCCGTTGCCGTCGCGACATCAATATTGTCTACACCGATGCCGTAACGCCCGACGACCTGAAGCTTTTCTCCAGCCCGAATAACGGACTCAGTCACGTGGGCGAAACAGGTCAACATAGCGTCTGCCTGCGTCACTAACTCAATCAGGTCTGATTCGTCACTCGATGGAGCCAACAGTAACTTAGCATCTACTTCTGCCAGCACTGCAGCCTCAATATCTGGTGCGGGCCAGGTGAAATCAGTAACAAGGACGGTTTTCTTTGCCATTAGGCGGTATAACCCAGACCTTCGATTACCTCACGCAGGATGGGTCTTGTCGTGCAAAATCCCAATACCCCATCAGTGTCACCGGTTGTCCTCGCAAACAGCAACAATCGTTTTAAGATTTTCGACAGGTGTCTGCAACGGCACCGCACATTCAGGAGCGATGATGTCGACGCCAGCATCAATCACTCGCTGGACNTCCACTCGAACATCCTCGGGCGTTTTCTGCATCAATAGTTGCGGATTATTGAGGTTGCCTGCCAGACGAATCTTATCTTCGGCGCCTGCCACCATTTTTTCGGGAGCATTGGCGGATTCAAAATGGTACATGGCAAATGGGGTCTCCCGGAAATACTCGATTCGATCGAGCGATCGACCACAGCAATGCAGTATGACCGGCGCCGGCACCTGAGGCACCAACTCCTGATGTCGCCACAGAAGAAAGTCACGGTACATGGTGTTGCGAATCAAATCGCCCGTGGCGTGATCAGCCCAGACGATGGCATCAGCACCCGCTTCCAACTGCGCCTTGGCAAACAGAATGGGTACTTGTGACAACGTGTCGAGCGATTTTCGCACTCGATCTGGATCCGCAATGGTATCCATGAGGAATTCCTGCACATTGTAGGCATGATACGAAAGGGTCCACGGACCCATCACCTTACCGAGAATCATGACCTTGTCGCCAAAATGCGATTTCAATAAACGAATCGCATCAAGCGCACACTTCACNTACTTATCCTCAAAGAACGAATCTGGGAACCCATCGGGCAAACGAATTTCGGCATCGCGATCGGCCCAGGGCGCAAACTGCGGNGTCGGCATATTGTCCGGATCACTGAAATCGACAACGCACCCGATTGCCGTGGCTTCCTGTGCGATNCCAAANATTGGCATCACACTGTCAAAGCCCATCAGATCGTGCGCACTGGCAGCAAGTTCCGCCATGGGCTCGGGCTCTGTGTTGGCCTCGGGNAAATGGGGCCCNACCAGATCCATGAGTTCGAAGTTAACCACCGAGGTAATACTGGCCGCGCACGGGCGATCGACCGGTTGCCCATTGAGCGCAGCAATAAAACGTTCCTTGGGTGTCATGGAACCGACGGCCATATCATTCCTCCAATGCTATGCTTAGCTAACGGCAGATTCCCAATACTAGCTGATTCCAGACNCCTGCCACAAAGGGCGGCAAACCGGTACGCTCTAACATACTGACCCCATTGATGAACAACACACCCATGTATAAAGAAATCGAGCCTGAAGCAGCAGCCAAACTCATCACAGATTCCCACGTAACGATCGTGGATATACGCGATACGGACTCTTACCAGGCAGGCCATCTTGAATCGGCGATTCAACTTAACGACAGCACCCTTAGCGAGTTTCTGGATCAAACCAGCCGCGANAGCACCCTCCTGGTGTATTGCTACCATGGGATTTCTAGTGCGGGGGCCGCCTCATTTTTTATCGATCAAGGGTTTGACGATGTCTGTCATATCGTGGGTGGATTCCAGGCCTGGAAAGATCGCAACCTTCCCACGACATAAAACAGATCACTACTGCCCTGCTGTTCCTAGCGAGCCACCAACTGAGTGGCAGCGGTTTCGCATCACCAGTCGTTACGCAATTCACGCAATTTGAGAAATACCGTTTTTGCATCAGGATTGTCCGGCAGATCTGTATACACATCCCGCAGTGTCTTGATCAGTGTAGGACTGTGAAGACGGAAAAACGTGTTGACTTCTTTCTCCAGAGCCAAAGTGGATACCAGTGAGTTTTCCGGATCTTGCACTCCGGCCTCGGCCAGCATCTCTCGAGCCCGCACATTATCCGGTTCACGATTCAACGTAAATTCTAGATTGTTTTTCCAGTAGTCATGGCCCGGATAAACGCGCGTCTNATNCGGNAATTTTGAAAGCTGGGTCGCAAAGGTCTCATACAGTTCCGCCGGGTGGCCCCCATTGTGACAATTACCCGCGCCGGCATTAAAAAGTGTGTCGCCGCAAAAGAGTGCTGGCTTATCGCCCTGCGACAAGAGGCACACATGGCTCATCGTGTGTCCTGGCGTATCCAATGCTTCCAGCTCGACACTTCTACCCACGGTAATTCGGTCGCCCGCCACCAAACCCACATCAACGCCGGGAATGCGATCCTTTGCATTCTCATGGGCCAGCAACTGCGCTCCAGTGGCCGCAATCATGGCACCGTTGCCGCCGGTATGATCCCCGTGTTCATGGGTGTTCAGAATCTGGGTGATTTCCCAACCATTGTCTTGTGCTTTCTTGAGACACTTGATGTGATCCAGCGGATCGATCGCCANCGCCTCACCTGTTTCGGGACACACCACCAAATAATTGAAGTTACGCCAGTTGTTGGCGGTCCAGATCTGCTCGACAATCACGACACTCTCCTTTGGGCTTNTTATCCCGACTCGCCCATCATATACGCTCGGCTTAACGCCTTCTAACCGGACACTCAGCAAGAAGCCCATCACATTGACCGGGGTTCACCTTAGCGATGCACGCTCGTAGCGTACAATGGGCNGCGAACAGACCACGGTCCAAAAATTATGACGTATCGACTGGTTCCNACGAAACTNCAGGAAAACCTTTCCGATGGNACGGTTCGATGCAATCTGTGTCTGTGGCGTTGNCGGCTGCGCCATGGTCAACGCGGCTTCTGCCAGGCGCATGTCAACCGAGACGGCAGGCTGTACAACCTCTCTTACGGCGTTATTTCCGCCATGGATGTCGGGCCCATCGAAGATAAACCCGTCCGACACTATCGACCGGGCAGTCAAGTGCTGTCTGTGGGAAGTTATGGCTGCAGTTTCCGCTGCGGTGGCTGCCACAATCTGGAAATCTCGTGGGGAGAAGAGGCGCTCGATGCGTTGGCTCGAGGTCAATCGAAAGCCGCTTTTGCAGAGCCAGAACAACTCGTGGCTACCGCTATTGAAGCGGGTGTTCAGGGAATCGCCTTCACCTATTCGGAGCCGGCAGTGTGGCTCGAGTATGTACTCGATGTCTGCGAGGCCGCCAAGAGTGCCGGTCTTTTCACCGTTTACGTTTCTAACAGTTTTGTCTCAGATGAGGCGCTGGCCCTGCTTGCGGGACGAGTCGATGTGCTGTGCTCGGACATCAAGAGCATGGATGACGCGTTTTACCAGCGTATCTGCGGTAAAGCGCGCGTTAGCGATATACTGAAGTGCGTTGAGGGTGCGCAGGACTTGGGTATACATGTTGAAACCCGAACCAACGTAATCCCTGGGCTTAACGATGCGCCGGATAATCTGATGGCCATCGCCCACTGGATCCGTGATCACCTGGGCGCAGACAGTCCCTGGCACATCACCCGTTTCTTTCCGGCTTACCAACTTTCCCACGTTCCCGCTACCCCCATCGAGCTGCTGTACCGAACGCAGGAGATGGCCACTGAGGCGGGCCTGACTCGAGTCTATGTCCATGGAGACAAAGGGTGTGATTGCGCTACTGAGAATCTGCCAGTTGATGCTTACCTAGGGGACCCCGCATTGCTTTACGCTGGAACTCAGTGCCCGGACACTTGTTGTGGCGATGACGGCATCCTGCTTAAAAAATACGAGTCCGCCGCTGGATTAGCTGTCCAACCTCCGAGTACAACGCCGCAC
>PAWW01000005.1 GCA_002714255.1 Acidiferrobacteraceae bacterium | reverse complement strand
TCGCCATCTCGAATCGCTACAAAAGCACGGCCTATTGATGATGCCATCGTGTTTTTCGCCGCCAGGTAAAGCAAGATAGCGGCAACCCAGGTGAGGTAATAGATCCCAATCTCCTGGGTAACGGGAAGCGGCGAGAAATCAATGGGCGGTGGGATAAACCCCCCCGCACCGAAAGTAACGGATGTCCAATGGGTCATTAGCCACCAAACGAACTGGGCGAATGCGAGTGTCGTCAGTGCCAGGTAAATGCCGGACATACGCAAAGCCGGTAACGCAAGCAACGTACCGGCCGCCATTGCGATCAACACNCCACCGGGTGCAGCAGCCCAATACGGCCAGGCAAAATGCTTCATTAAAAGTCCTGCCCCATAGGCGCCAATGCCGTACATCGCTGCATTGGAAAANGCCAGTTGCCCGGCAAAACCGATCAACATGTTCAAGCCCAGTGCCAAGATGATGTACAGCATCACCAAATTCGCGATGAAGATGTGATATTCATTCGCAAGACTGGGCATCAGCAATAATGCCCCGAACAGCACAATAAGAAATGTGCGCTTACCCAGAAAAAACTGCATGGTCAGACTTTTCTTCGCTTACTGCCGCCGAGCAAGCCGGTCGGGCGAAAAATCATCACGACCATGATGATGATAAAGGCCGCCACTTCCTGAAGTCCGGTGTGGATGTAACCCGCGGCCATCTGCTCAATGATGCCGATCAGGAAGCCCCCGAGTAGCGCGCCGGGAATACTGGTCAGTCCACCTAGCACAGCTGCCGCAAAGCCTTTGATAAAAAGCATGAAACCGATGTCTGGATAAAGCAACGTCAGCGGCGCCATCAAGACTGCAGCGGCACCTGCTACCGCTGACCCAACACCAAAAGTCATCATATAAACCCGGTCGACGCGCAACCCCACCAATCTTGCCGCTTTGGGGTTGTCTGCGGTGGCCTGCATGAAACGTCCTGCCCGAGTCAATTTAAAAAACACGATAAAAACAGCCATCACGATACCGCAAGCCACCAACACCACCAGTTGCTGCGACATGATCATAATGCCCAAAAACTGCATGGGTTCGGGTGATACCAACGGTGGAAAGGTCAGGTAATCCCCCTTACCACCCCAAAGATGGCGAGCCAAACCCTTCAAGAAAAAAGAAAGGCCCACCATACATAAAAGAACACTCACTAACGTCTGGCGCTGCATCAGGGGTCGAAATGCAACGCGATCCACACCGATGCCCAACACAAACGCGCCGACCACCGCCAGCACCAGGGCAACCATGTACTGCCAACCCCACATGACATGAAAGGTAAAAGCCAGGAAGCCGCCAAACATGAACATCTCGCCGTGGGCAAAATTGACCACGCTGGTTGCTTTATAAACGACCACCAGACCAAGGGCGACGAGGGCATACAACGCCCCCGTCGATATCCCCGTTGCCATGAGATAACTGAACATCTCCATGACTTACAACCCCTTGGTTATTCGGCTGATTTTTTTCTAGTCCAACCGAACAATCTTGCCATCCCTTAGAGCAAGCCAACCGGGCGTCTGGTTACATTGGTGACTGCGTGGATGATCACAAGTGATTTTCCCAGCGTACGCATCGGATTCAAAATCNTTNATATTNCCCATTGCACTCAAGAACTTGTCGCGAGTTAAATCACGGCCAGCGTTGGTCAGTGCTTCGACCATCACCTGCGCACTGCCAATACCATTCAGGTTAAAGGTTGACAACTCATCGTTTGGAAACAACTTCTTAAGCCTAGTCGCCCACGACTTCATTTCGGGGTCCGTCGGCTGATAGGCAATAGCCGTAATGGTGGCGAAGTTCTTTAACGCGCCAGGAATACCAACCTGTTTCTGAAATGCGGCAAAATCATTAATTGCAGTCTCACCGATCCATTCTGGGTTGTAGCCCAGCTTCAACGCGTCCCGCATCATTACTGCTGCTGGTTTGGCATAAAGTATAAAAATTATCGCATCGGCACCGGCTGCTCTTAACTTCAAAGCCTGTGGTGTTGCATCAGGTGCATCGATCTGAAGTTCCAGNTTGGCAATAAAGTTAACGCCTTTTTCCTTGGCATAAGCCATCAATGGGTTGTACCGTGCCATTGCCCAAGCGTCGGTCATTCGCACAACGGCAATCTTTTTGGCACCCTTATTGAGNGCGTAATCAAGCTGCGCGCGACTCTCAATTGAGGACGTCAGCTGGGTGGTGTAAATGTTTTTCTTGACGGGCGTCGAGATCGCATCAGCCACGGCGGAGTTGATCACCATCGGCATACCTGATTTTACAAGTTCTGGGACTGATGCCAACGTGGCATTGGAGCAAGCGCCCCCGACAATCGCAAACACCTTCTCGCTATAGGCTAACTTTTTTACCGCAGCAATAGAGCCTTCAGGTTTGCAGTTGTCATCTTCACGAACGAGTGTCAACTTACGGCCATGAACACCACCCGCCTCATTAACTTCGTCGAAAACAGCCGCTACGCCATTCATAACTAATTTGCCATATAAATAAACCGGACCTCCAAAGGGTCCAAATGCGCCAATACGGATCTCGTTATCGGAAATACCTTGTGTCTGCACATCAGCGACCGCAGAGCCAGAAAACAAAACCGTGGTCAACGCAATGACAGATAAGCCAAGTACTGATTTTCTATACATCTTCATAACTACCCTCCTCAGATTTGCATCTTTGTAACTTGATTGTTTAGGCCTCTATTACCCACAACTTAAAACCACACCTACCTTAGGGGAAAAACAAAGACTCGTACCCATCGTACCCTCCTATTGCCTAACCGAGCAAACAACACTAAATAAGCATTGATCTCGTTACGGGATTACCGTCTGGCGCGAACCGAATAACAAGTCTCTCGTTACCGATGTTACCTTTAGGTTAGTCGATGACTATTTTTTCGCCTTAACAACCAAAATCGAGGAGAAAGTCGATGCGCGTCGCATTGATTCAAACCAGCGCTTCTAACAACCTACAGAAAAACCTTGAAAAAACGACATNCTTTTTGAAAGACGCCGCTGATCANGGTGCTGAATTGGTGTGCCTACAGGAATGCTTTAACACATGGTTTTTCCCGCAACGCATCAGTCCTGAAGATCAAGCATTAGCTGAATCACTCGATGGTCCCTCGATTACACACATTTGCGAGGCTGCATCGCGTTACAAGCTGCATATCATCGCGCCCTTTTATGAGAAAGCGATGTCAGGAGAACTTTATAACGCCGCTGCACTCATCGATGACAGCGGCAACATCCTTGGTAATTACCGAAAACATCATCTGCCAATGAGCTCCCACTTCAACGAGAAGTTCTATTTCCGTCCCGGTAATATTGGATTCCCCGTCTTCGAAACTGTCTTGGGAAAGATTGGCATTATGATTTGTTACGATCGCCATTTCCCGGAAGCCGCTCGCATGCTTGGGTTAGCAGGCGCCGAATATGTTTTCGTCCCCACTGCAACTACCACAAGAGGGTTTTCCCGCAGCGTGTGGGAGATCGAACTCAGAGCACACGCGATAGCAAACGGCTACTACGTAGCCGGAGTAAACCGTGTAGGGACTGAGCTCGAAAGTGAGTATTACGGAGCGAGTTTATTCGTTGATCCCATCGGCGAAATAATCGCGCAAGCTGATGATAAGGAAACTGTTCTGGTTGTCGACCTGCCACGTGAACGTATCGATGAAGTGCGACGGATTTGGCCGTTCTTTCGAGACCGACGACCTGATGCTTACGATGCCATCATTGCCCCGTGAGCACTGGCTTAATATCACCTTCGTGACACACCTCCTGCATAATGAAATCGTGATTACACTAACCAAGACAAACTTACTTGTGTGCTAACAACAACGATTTATTGCAACCCGATTGTTCATCACACTAAGCCATACAGCAGGAGCTAATTTCCGCATGATTCAAAAACATGGACGCTACCCATATTCCTCAATCATCAGCCGGTCAGACTACAGTTGGCCCGACGACAACCGGCTTGCCCTTTACGTGGCGCTCAACGTCGAGGTCTTCAGTTACGGTGAAGGTAAAGGTGCCGGTGTAGCGCCGCCGGATCAGGCTCGCAGCGACAGCGTCTATTCATGGAGAGACTANGGAAACCGAGTTGGTATCTGGCGGTTGTTAGAGCTCTTCGATGAACTCGACATGCCTTTCGAGGCACAAATGAACACTGCAATTTACGACGAGTGTCCTGATATTGCTGACGCACTGCGCGCTCGTGGCACAGAAATTCTTGGACACGGCACCACGAACTCCAATGAACAAGGCCACCTTTCCGAAACACTTGAAAAAGAACTGATTCGCGAAGTCACCGATACGATCGAACAGCACGAAGGCTATCGTCCCACCGGCTGGATGAGCCCTTGGTTATCAAACTCGAAGATAACGCCGGACCTACTGCAAGAAGCGGGCTACCGATACTTCATGGACTGGACCAGCGACGATCAACCATTCTGGATGAAAACCCGAAAGGGTCGCATTCTATCGATGCCATACCCGATTGAATCAAACGATAACCGTGGCCTGATCTGGTATCACTACTCATCGGCGGATTACGCCGACATGCTCGTAGATCAGTTTGACGAGATGCTTAAGCAATCAAAACATCAACCACTGGTCTGCCCGATTTCTCTTCACCCGTTTGTGGTAGGAAGACCCTATCGTATGCGACCCCTGCGCCGCGCATTCGAGCACATGCTAAAGCAACGTAATCAAATCTGGCTGACCCGCCCCGGCAAGATCTGTAGTCATATCGAGTCCTTGCCAACTGGAGTCGTACCAGACGCGTGANANTCCATCGCCCGATCAGGCGGCTGCGACAATCCGTGAATCGTGCAGTCGCCCGATCTCAGCATCACCCAGCCCGAGTATTTCGCTCAACACTTCATCCGTGTGTTGGCCCATCTGAGTCGCTGCCTGCATTGACACCCTCGGCGCGGCACCGAAATCCAAGGTAGAACCGGGCATAAGATATTCACCGACACCAGGATGTTCAACCAACTCAAACAGCGGGTTATCCACCGAACAGCGCGCATCCTCATCCAGCAATTGCCGAAATGATTGATACCGGCCCCAGCAGACCCCCGCAGCATCGAACACCTCTGCAATCTGGACCAAGCTACGTGTTTCACACCAAGTTTCTATGAGCGAAGCAATCGCGTCTCGAGCTTCAAATCGATCCCCTTCGCGGTCAAAGTCAGCCTCNAACACCTGTTCCAGCAACGCCATTTTTTCCGCCAGTCCAGTCGCCTGACAAAGATTACGCCACTGTCGCGGACTAATCGCCACAATCATAATGCGGCGCCCATCGANCGTTGCAAAATCTCGGCCAAACGCACCGAACAGATGATTGCCATGCGCTCGGCGCTGTGACCGTCCGTGATCCGCCTCGGCGATAAAACCCAGGTGACCCACCATGGCTAACGCGACATCAGCCAGCGATAAGCGGACATACTGACCTTCTCCAGTCGATCGCCGATGGCGCTCAGCAGCCAGGATTGCCACCGCTGCAGTCAAACCCGCACTGATATCCCACGCTGGCAGGACGTGGTTAACCGGCGCATTGTCATGACCACCGCCNGTGATCTGCGGTAATCCGACGGCACAATTGACCGTGTAGTCCAATGCGGTTGAACCATCTGNGTTNCCNACGATGTTCACCATNATCAGGTCATCCCGCGCTAAGGCTAAGTCATCGTAAGCCAACCAACCCCGNGCCGGGAAATTCGATAACAATATTCCTGCATCTNCCCCCGGNGCNGTGATGATGTCTCGGGCNAGTGCCTGCCCTTCCGGTCGGCGNAGGTCAATGCATATTGAGCGTTTGGACTTATTAAGGCCTGCCCAGTAAAGGCTTTTGCCGCTTTCACTCAAAGGCCATCGCTGACTGTCCAGGCCCCCACCGATCGGATCGATGCGAATAACATCGGCACCCATCTGCGAAAGAGTCAATCCACCGAGTGGCGCAGCAACGAAAGCAACGCTCTCAACAATTCGCAGTCCTTCCAGTAACCGGTTCATTGCAATATCTCCGTGCAGCCGTGCNATTGAAATTCCTGAACGATCGCCCGGTTTCTTGACCCGGCCACACACAATCCAGATAGTTCAACCATTGGTTTAATTTAATAGTATCCAAAGATGTGCCTCCATAGTGAAAAGTCAGTTGGCACATAGAATCTAAAACTGGTGCCTTACGCTCTGACCTAAATCTTCACCAAGGTGAACCGCAAGTGACTGGGGTACTTCCATTAGTAAGGGAAAAGGCTGCAGACTTGACCAGNCTGGCCGCNGGCAGAANGAGACAANTAATGCANAAAGCACTCGGCAAAGGAGAAAAGGAATGCTNTGGGTAGGGATTGATGTGGGTGGAACATTTACCGATATCGTCGTATACGACGACAAGTCGGGCACAGTTTCTGCTGGCAAGAGTCCATCCACACCGTCTGAGCCGTCAGAAGGTGTCGTTAACGCACTGAAGCAATTGTCAGTTGACCTAGTCAAAGTNTCAATATTTCGACACGGGGCCACAGTCGCTACCAATACTGCCCTCGAGCGGAAAGGCGCAGAGCTCGGGGTCATTACCACTCAGGGATTTCGAGATGTACTGATTATCGGTCGCGGCAATCGCACGCAGTTATATGACATCAAGGCCGTGCGTCCCGCAGGCCTAGTGAAACGCTCACGGGTATTGGAAATCCCAGAACGTGTGGGGCCCGATGGAGAGGTAATCACATCCATTGATGAAGCAGCAGTCGTCGCCGCAACCAGCCGCCTGCGTGAGTTGGGTGTCGAGGCGATTGCTGTGTGCTTTTTGCACAGTTATGCCAATCCCGAGCCAGAACGTGAGGCGGTAAAACTAGTAGAACGTACCTGGCCAGATATACCGGTCTGTAACTCAGCAGATGTGCTGGCAGAACATCGTGAATATGAACGTTTTTCTACCACTGCGTTGAATGCCTANGTCGCCCCACGGATGTCTGGATACCTCAATGACCTGGCTGCAAACCTATCGGCCCAAGGCCTCACCGTAAAACCAGAAGTNATGAGTTCTAGCGGTGGTTCATGGCCACTCAGTGAAATGACACGCTTGCCGGTCAATTCGATGCTCTCAGGTCCTGCAGGGGGAGTTACCGGGGCGGTCGAGTTCGCACGTACGATTGGCATCAATGACATCATTACCTATGACATGGGTGGGACCAGTACTGACACCTGTCTGATTCGTAGCGGACGCTACGCTTTGACAAATGACGGAATGCTCGGCGGTCTACCCAATCGCGCGCCTGCGATTGACATCAACACCGTCGGCGCGGGTGGCGGATCCTTAGCGTACCTCGGCGATGGTGGATTTCTCAATGTCGGGCCCCGATCTGCTGGTGCCCAACCGGGTCCTGCCTGTTACGGACACGGTGGCACTGAACCGACCGTCACCGACGCGAATGTTGTCCTAGCCCGCTTACGCCCAATGCAACCCCTTGGTGGAGAAATTCAGATCAACGTCGAGGCTGGCAATCAGGCCGTTGATCGCCTGGCGAATGTACTCGGGCTTAATCGAATGAAAACCGCGGAGGGCATCATTCAGATAGCAATCACACGTATGACTGTGGCTATAAAGGAAATCTCGGTCATGCGTGGTATCGATCCGCGTGATTTTTCACTTTTTGCCTTTGGCGGTGCTGGCCCCCTGCACGCTGCCCTGATCGCCGAAGAACTCGATATTGCTCGTGTCATTATTCCGCCATTATCAGGTGCTTTTGCTGCCTACGGACTGCTCGTTGCCGATCGGCGTCGAGATCATTCCATCACCTGGCAACGTGAACTGACAGACATCTCGATCACGGATCTTCAAGACAGACTGAAACCAATGCGCGACGCGGCTCGNCTGGAGCTNCTTAACGATGGNTTCNCNGANGACCGCATTCGAATTGAACACTCAGCTGACATGCGATATCGAGGACAGGCCTTCGAGTTATCTGTGCCTCTAACGCAACCCATTCAGANCTTGGATCAGGTCGAACAGGCATTTCGCCAAGTCTATGAGGAACGTTACACCCATGCCGATGAAGGTGCTGTCGAATTAGTGTCGTTGAGGATTGCCGCTTACGGNCTAACTGATAAACCACAGTTGCCCNNTCTGGAGGAAAGTNGNGACATCGAAGCNGCCNTGATTGGCCAACGNCCTTGCCACTTCACTGGCAAGAACCTNGANACTGAGATTTACCAACGCGAANNNTTGCCTGCTGGCGCAANATTAACGGGNCCCGTTCTGATCGAGGAAAACGGTTCGANAACNTTGGTGCCNCCTGGCTTTNATCTTGAGCACCATCCAAGCGGNGCCTTGATTCTGANCCGAGACGAAACTGAACAGAAGGATAGNCGATGAACAACTTGGATCCNATTACTCTGGAGGTNGTCACAGAAGGCCTGATNTCGGTCGTGCGNGAAATGCGGGCAACCGTTTTTCTTACGGCNAGATCGGTCGCNATCTATGAGGCNCGCGATTTCTCCTGNGGCTTATTCGACGCTAAAGGACAAGTCGTTGCACAATCCGAAGACATCGGNTCNCANGTCGTCCCNCTGCCNTGGTCGGTGGAGTCCTCNCTNAAGCTTTTTGGCGATAACCTCTCACCCGGTGACGTCATTGTGATGAACGACCCTTATCTCGGCGGCACGCACCTTAATGATGTGACCCTCATTTACCCAGTATTTCATGAAGGCAAGCTGGTGTTCTTTCCGGCAGTACGCGAACACTGGGCTGATGTTGGCGGCGCCGTACCCGGTTCGATGTCCGGATCGGCCACCGAAATTTACCAAGAGGGTATTCGAATACCGCCCGTCAAGCTGGTGGAAAAGGGCGAAATTAATCAAGCCGCGATGGAAATATTGCTGTCTAACATGCGTGTCCGTGATGAACGAATTGGCGATTTCAATTCTGGTCTGGCGGCCTGTCGCACGGCTGAGCGGCGGTTACGGGAATTAATTAAGCGATACGATATCGACGTCCTTTTTGCCGGTGTCCAGCGAAACCTTGAGCGATCCGAAACACGGATGCGCGCCCAGATTGCAAAACTTCCAGACGGCGAATACTTCTATGAGGACTATCTTGAGACCTTCGGGCCCCCACCTCAATACCGACTCGAGCCTTTGCTATTGCCGCTACGACTGAGCGTAACGGGCGAGACGCTGACAGCCGACTTTACTGGTGCCGCAGAACAAGCGCCCGCACCCGTGAATTCAACACTTGCGGTCACTGCGGCTTCCGTATTCATTACACTCAAATCCATATTTGATCCCACCCAAGCGCTCAACCATGGATCCTTTCGGCCGGTATCGATCATTGCCCCGGAGGGCACGATCGTTAATGTCACTCACCCCGCGCCAGCTGGATCACACGGTGAAATCAGGAAACGTGTCATAGCCACCATGCTCGGCGCGCTTTCACATGCCTGTCCCGAATTGTCTTCTGCTGACATTCATCGCACCTCCTTCCACAACCTGATTGGCGGTGTCGACTCGGCGACTGGCAAGGAATTTGTTCATTATGAATGGTCCTCTGGTGGTAACGGTGCTTTTCTCGAAGCGGACGGCCCCAGTTCAATGGCTGCAATTGATTGGGGTGATCTGTGCACGGTGCAATCTGCTGAAGTCATGGAGACACGCTACCCGTTGCACGTGCACTGGACACGCCAAGCCATGAATTCAGGCGGCGCGGGCCACACTCGGGGTGGACTGGGAACCCGCCGAGCACTGCAACTGACCCGTGGACAAGCTCAATATTCTCTGTTAGCCGACGGTGCGGTGGTACCACCCTTTGGCATCCTTGGCGGTGAGAGTGCGGCACCCGTTGGCAGCTATATGCACGAGGACGGGGAAGACAGGCCATTCCCGACGCCAGGGAAAGTTGGCGGGCACCCGATGCACGACGGTGACATCATCGTCCTCCAGAGCGCCGGTGGTGGTGGATATGGCGACCCCCTGACGCGTGATCCAGAGGCAGTGCTTGAAGATGTGGTCGAAGGCTATGTCTCCATCGAGGAAGCGAAGCGAAGTTACGGAGTAATCATCCACAACGAGCAGATTGACCACGGCGCAACCGTGATTCAACGCACGCAACAAATGAACCAACGCCATAGCGTGCGTCTCACGGGTCCGGCGATCACCTCTTTGTATGAAGATATCGGTCGCGGTCAAAAACGGGTGGCGCGATTGCACCCAGACGATGCGGCGGCCATTAACGTAGTCGATGACCAGCTGATGGAGTTACTTGGGAGCGGCGGTGCGCCAATCAGAGCCTGGGTGCGCATCGACACTACAGCTCGCGTGGGTCATCTGGAGCTCGATGCACGTGGCTATGAAATGCTGCGGGTGGCTCCTGACCAAGAAATTCAGATCCGCCCTCTCTTCAGGCCACAGTTATCCTAAACCCGTGGGCCATGATGACTCAGCAACCACATCAACCGTTGCAGTTTTAGGAAATCGTTGCTGTGACCATCGCAGCCGCTTCGAGCGCACCTGGCCCGTGCGGAATATCCAACGCTTTAAGGCCGCTGTCGATCGTCGCCAGTGCTCCCAGTAACATCGGTGGATTGAGGTGCCCCATGTGACCAATACGAAAAACTGATTTTCCCTCCATAAATTGAGGTACCAGAAATCCCAAACCAAGACCCAGTATCAGACCCGCTTCATCCTCGCACCAACGTCGCAGTTGAAGCATATCGTGTGCGTCTGCAAGAATCGTGGTCACTGCATGCGATCGGAATTCGGGGTCTACGATATTGCACCGGAGGGGTCCATCTGAACTCCATGCGACGACCGCCGCCCAGACTGCGCGAGCCAGCAGGGCGTGACGCTTAAAAATAGCTGCTCGCCCTTCTTCGGCAATCATGTCAAGCGCTTCGCGCTGCGCATACAGCAGGTGCGTCGGCGCAGTGCCACAAAAACGTTCGTAGAACCGCTCTGGCTGCGTGCGAGGCGACCAGTTCCAATAGGGCGAACGCACGGGGTTGGCTCGCGCAATCGCTGCCGCCTTGCCATTGAACATGACATAGGCGAGCCCTGGGGGCGTCATCAATCCCTTCTGACAGGCCGTCACCGTGACATCCACGCCCCAGTCATCCATCTCATACACATCGCAACAAAAAGAAGCGATGCAATCCACCAATAACAACGCGGGGTGCCCCACATCATCGATCGCCTGGCGTAACCGCGAAACGTCATTACGAACTGAGCTGGAAGTATCGGCGTGAACCACGAGTATGCCCTTGATATGATGGGCGGTATCTTCTTTCAACCGCTCACCAAGCGCCGTTGGATCAACCGGTGCATGGCGTCCAAAGTCGAGCACCTCCACATCGAGCCCCATCACTCGACCGGTGTCCGCCCAACCGTGGCCGAAAGTACCGCTGGCCAGTGCCAGAATGGCATCGCCAGGGCCAAACAAGTTACTGAGGGCAGCTTCCCANACACCGTGCCCGTTCGACACGTACAGCGCTGTCTCACCNGCCGTGCCCGCCAACCGCCCAAGATCACGCAGAATNCTGTCAGTAATCTCGACCAATTCACCTTCGTAAATATTCGGTGCGGGCCGTTGCATGGCCCGCAGGACTCGATCAGGCATAACCGATGGACCGGGGGTTAANACCAACTCTCTACCACGGGCGAACGACATCGATAGCANCTCCTTGAAATTTTGTTATTCGCGTATGTTACTCAACACNACCGTCAGTACTTTGACCATAATCCCATCGGCACCACATGGGCATGGTGCATACCCGTAACAATTTTTTGACTGGCACGAGACACAGTGCTCGAGTAAGACAAACTAACTGGCGACGACCTCTTTGAAGCGACGCAAGGTCGCAATTTGTTCNTCCAACGATGTCATGCGGTACATCGGGTAAAGCAGCACCCGCGTAGCGCCCAACTTCGACCAATCCGCCGCCGCGCTGGCCCACGCGTCCGGTTCAGGTGTATCTACCCGCAGCCAGCCCTCCAGTCCAAATTCTGCCACGTCTCGCCCATGGTATTCCAATTCAGAACGTAATAGCGCGAGTTTCTTCTCCGCGGTAACCCCGGGGTTCATGATCGGCATCCAACCGTCACCCCATCGTGCCGCCCGCTTGATCACCGCATCCGAGGACCCCCCGAACCAAACCGGTATAGGTCGCTGGACCGGCAGGGGTGTGATGTTAACCGCACGCAAATCATGAAACTTCCCCTGGTACGTCACCAGATCCTGTGTCCATAACTGTCTCAGCACCTCAACTTGCTCCGCCTGACACGCCCCACGATGACTCCATTCCATACCCAGCGCCTGGTATTCAACGGGATTCCATCCAACACCGATGCCAAGCCGAAGCCGCCCCCCTGAAAGGATATCTACTTCGGCCGCCTGCTTGGCAACCACGCCGGTCTGGCGCTGCGGCAAGATCAGAACACCCGTTGTCAATTCGATGGTCGTTGTTGCGCCAGCCAGGTACCCGAGCATGACAAAGACTTCATGAAACGGATCCTGGTCGCTGTATCGGGGTGACCAGCCGTCCCGTGGTGCCGCGCCGAACACATGATCAGGCACCTCAATGCTGGCGTAGCCAAGATCTTCTGCTGCCTGACTCCAGTCGCGCACCTTAACGGGATCACGTCCNATGTCACGGGTTGGGAAAAACGCACAGATTTTCATCACAATAGGTCTCTAGGGTTGCCTTATTAAGTCACACAATTTTACCGGTCGTCTTATCGAGGACGCCCATTAGCCAGACAAACTGACAATTGTTAATCCTTCTTAAACAGCGCATCTAAGNTTTCAGAGCTTTCACGAGTGTCGGGTAATTCATCGACACTGGCGAAGAGTGACGCCAGTTGTTCTCGCTCGTCATCTGGTTGATCGAATCGCTCGGTTGCAGACAACCCAACCTGCGGTTTGAACCAGTCACAGAAATTCGCCTTCTCCCTGTCGCTTACCGATTCTGCTCTGGGTTCATTGCAGTCTGATCGCCAGGTGGCATTATCAAACTGGCAAAGTCGGCACACATGTAGCGATGCACGACAGGTTCGGCACNCAGCATAGGTTGACAACGGCATGGGCTCATCGACCGCCGGTGTACCACACTGCCAACAAAGCAGTTTATTTGATTTCAACCCCATTTNNNCCCACCCGCGCTCCTGACAGCACTCGACCGCTTCGGCTACAGTGCGACCGAACTATTGTANAAGGGCAACGATAGCAAACCCGCGCCCTTCCCGTTTGCCGAGGTAAACGAATCATGCATGAAAACGACTTCTACGATGACCTGGCTGGGGCCTTGGAACGGTCGTGGCGCTTGCTTGAAGAGGCCATTGACGACACCACCTCACCTGTCCGCACACCGGTGCTGATCAGTGTTTCCACCGATGGTCTGGCGCAGGGGCGTACGGTGGTCCTGCGGGGCATCAATCGACAACAACGTCAGTTGCAAATCTATACCGATGTTCGCTCGGCGAAAGTAGCGCAACTGCGAGCTCAGCCAGCCTGCACTCTGGTGGCCTACCAGCCAAATCCCATGATGCAACTGCGCCTTGGCAGCGACGCTATTGTCAACCACAACAACGCAATCACCCACCAGGCATGGGCCATGATGCCAGGACCCAATCGTTGCAACTACCTGACCCATCCCGATCCTGGATCAATTTCAGTGCAGGCCACTGACGGGCGACCGGTAATCAACGCCGAATCAGTGCCAACAAATGATGAAAACGAAATCGCCTACCGTCATTTTGCTGTGATCGTCTTTACGATTAACCAGCTAGAGTGGCTCTATCTGCCGCGGCGTGGGCATCGACGCGCGCGCTTCANTTGGAATGGNGCCGACTCGCTAAAAAGCGACTGGCTCATCCCCTGAGCCGAATTCCGACATCGTTGCAATTCATCCACGGCGAGCCGTTGCACTCGACATACGGCTAAACCATGCCCCTGGGGGCGTAGCTATAGTGCAGTCAACGAAGGCCACAGCCGGTCTGCACCTTCAGCACAAACGGCTCGACCCAAGCGATCCGCCCACACCCGTTCCGGATGAAAATCGTCTCGCCACGTCCATAGCCGCCGCGTGCGCTGGTGCAGGCTGTACTCTCGCGTAAATCCAATGGCGCCATGTACCTGGTGGGCAATCGCAGCGCCTGTCCCAGCGGCCTCACCAGCGCGAATCTTGGCCGAGGCCACCGCCATGAAGGTACGGGTGTCATCCAAACCGTGAAGCACAATCGCCTTCATCGCACCATCAGCAGCGGCTCCGGCGGCGGCCGCCTCGCCGGCCAACACGGCCAGGTTGTGCTGCACCGCCTGAAATTTGGAAATCGGACGACCAAACTGATTTCGCATCTGAGCATACTCGATCGACTGCGCCAGCATATGCTCAAGTGCACCTGCTATCTGATGGGAACGAACCGCTGCACCCAGCAACAATAACGGGCCACGCCAGTCCCCTGTATCAGCGATGGCAATCGCTTCGCCATGAAGGTGAACGTTCGCATCGAGTCCCTTGACGATACCGTCACCCTCACCAATTCGCCAACTACTGCGATCAAAAAGGCCTAAGCCGACACGGGCATCCCCAGCTATCGTAGCCACCATAAATCCAGCATTGCGAACACAAGGCACACGTCGGGCACTGCCTTCAAAACTGCCCTGTGCACTCGGTCGGAATTCGGTTTCGCCCACCACCGGTGCAATAGTCAGGGGGCCAGTGGGCACCTCCAACCCAGCTGCCGCGAGCAGGTATCCGGCCAGCAAAGTTTCCGCCAACGGAACCGGCACCGCATGTTTACCCGCCAATCGAGTGATCGCAAATCCATCTGCGATCGATGCCCCGCCGCCCCCTGCTGCCTCAGGCACCCAGGCCTGGGTTGCCCCGGCATCCTCAAGTGATTGCCACAGTGACGCGGGCCACTGTCCATCCTCAGCCGCATTGATCACGTCAGCAGAGCACTGTTCTCCTAGTAACCGATCAACTGTTTCAACAATGATCGGGTCGGGCTGAATCATAAGCATGCCAGTCTAAGTTGGGTAAGCCCGTTTTGATTGGCGCTTGAAGCGCGAAACGCGGACAATCAGGATTTTACGCCCTTCAAGCCGACAACGCTGATGACTCGCGCCATTCAATTTGACCCAGTTCAATTACCGCCCGAAGCCGAAGCCATGCGTGAGCGTGTGCGTGATTTTCTCGAACAAGAAGCCAGTGCCGGTACCTTTGCTCCCAACGGGTTAGGGATGACAGGCCACTCGCCTGAGTTTAGCCAACGATGTGGTGCCGCCGGCTTTATCGGCATGACGTGGCCCCGAAAGTACGGCGGCGGCGAGCGTGGTTTTCTGGAACGGTTTGTTGTTAGCGAGGAGATGATTGCTGCCGGGGCACCCGTATGGGCCCANTGGGTGGCNGANCGGCAAAGTGGNCCCATGCTGATTCACTATGGTCGCGACGCCATGAGGCAGCGGATACTGCCGCGCATCATTGCCGGCGAGTGTTATTTTTGTATCGGGATGAGCGAACCGGACTCGGGATCTGACTTGTTCTCACTGCGATCACGGGCCGAGCGCGTGAGCGAAGGCTGGTCTGTTAACGGTCGCAAAATCTGGACAAGCAACGCACACCGCTCTCACTACATGATTGCACTGCTGCGAACTTCACTCGCAACCGAAGAAAATCGTCGACACGGGCTGACACAGTTCTTGATTCCAATGGATTCAGCCGGCCTCACTGTCCGACCAATTCATAATCTGACCGGTGCGCACGAGTTCAACGAAGTCACCTTTGACGACGTATTAGTGACCGATGAACACGTGATCGGCGAAGTCGACATGGCCTGGAAACAAGCTACCAATGAACTGGCCTACGAACGCAGCGGACCCGAACGCTTTCTCGAAACCATTGCTGTACTGCATGGACTCATTCATGCGGCCGGTCAAGCTCCCGAACCCAGAACCGCTGAGGGTATTGGACGACTGGTTGCTCAAGTCGCTACCTTGCGACAGATGTCTCTGTCGGTGGCTGGCATGCTGCACGATGGCAAAGTGCCGGAGGTAGAGGCCGCCGTGGTTAAAGAGATGGGGACCAACTGGGAACAGGCACTTCCCGGGACGGCTCGCGACCTGGTGCCCGACATCATTGTTGGACCTGGCAACCGCGAGCAACTCGACGAAATACTTCGGCAGGCAACCCTGATCGCACCCAAACTGACGATACAGGGCGGTACCCGTGAAGTGCTGCGCGGCATTATTGCCCGCGGCCTTGGCCTGCGTTGACCCAACGTGTGAAAGACGCCATTCGCGCTCTGTTTTGGCCTCAGTCGATTGCTTTGGTCGGCGCCTCGCCAGATCCGCAGATTATCCGTGGTCGAATGGTTGAGGCGATACTTGAGCACCCTTTTCCCGGGCCGATTTACCCTGTTAGCCGAACCCACTCACAGATTCGCGGCCTCACCTGTTACCCATCGGTTGAGGCGCTGCCCCAAGCGGTCGATCTCGCGATCATCACNATTCCTGCGGCCCATGTTGGCATGACACTCGAATCGTGCGCCGCGCGCGGTATCCGCGCGGCCATCATTATCAGTTCCGGTTTTGCCGAGGAGAAGAGCGAGGTCGGCGAAGCTCGACAACAGACAATCAGCGACATTGTGGCTCGCCATCGCATCGCGGTGCTGGGTCCTAACGCAGAAGGTTTCCTGAACGGACAGATGCCGCTGGCCGCTACCTTCAGTCCGACTGTGGTGCACTTCGAGGGAGAACTACAACCGGCTGATAGCCGCGGCGCAGGCATTGCAGTGATATCACAGAGCGGTGGCGTGGGTTTTTCGTTCTTCAATCGTGGGCGACCCAAGGGACTGGTGTTCAGTTTTGTCGTCACCACTGGCAACGAGGCCGGTCTTGACGCACTCGACGTGCTGGAGCATCTCCTCGAAGAGGACAACACACAGGTCATCTTGATGTTTGTTGAAGGCTTCAACCAACCGCAACGCCTCAGGCAAATTGCAACACAAGCNGCACGGCGAAGAAAACCATTGATCATGGCGAAAGTCGGGCGCTTCGAGGCCGCCGCCGCCGCTGCCGCCTCACATACGGCGTCGTTGGCGGGCTCATATCAGGCCTACCAGGCGATATTTCAACGCTACGGGATTATCAGCGGCAGTGACAGTGATCACATGACCGATGTCGCCGCCGGCTTTGCGTACTTCTCTGGCTGCCTGCCACTTGGNCACCGAGTCGGTATTCTGACTCCCTCCGGCGGGGCGGGTGCCTGGTTGGCTGACCAGTGCGAAGCACAAGGGCTTAGCGTCCCCGAGCTCGACAGGTCGACGCGCGATCAGATCGACGTAAAGCTGCCGGCTTATGGCACATCAAGGAACCCTGTCGATGTCACTGCGCAAGTGATCTTTGAGCTTGGCTATGCACCGGTCCTCGAAATCATGGCGGCGTCGCCGGAGATCGATGCGATCTTGGTCGCCGGCTCACTGGCTCACCCCACCTACATAGAGCGGGATCTCGAGGCACTGATGCGCCTTGGCCAGGCAATCAAGAAACCCGTTGTCTTTTGCGCTTATACCCGGGCACACCCGCGGGCCGTGGAGTTGCTGGCGCAGGCGGGCTTTCCCTGTCTCGAGAATATGTCTAACGCGGCGCGCGCCATCAAGGCAATGGCCGATTACCAGACCTTNCTNGAAGAATTTGATCCAGCAGACGATAAGCCGCCGGCTCGGACACAGACTTTGCCCACCCTGGACCCTGATATTCCGATCTACACCGAGCACGCTGCCAAAGAGATGCTGAGTCAACTCAAGATCCCCTGTCCTCCAGGACGCCTTGTCACATCAGCCGAGGAAGCTGCGGCAGCCGCGGCAGCGTTTAACAAGCCGGTCGCCCTGAAGGTGCAGTCTGCACAAATACCACACAAATCCGAGGTGGGTGGCGTTGCACTTAATCTCGTCGGCACCGACCAGGTCGCCTCAGGCTACGAAGCGATGATGAACCAAACCAGCATCCGCGCCCCCACGGCCAAAATCGATGGCATTCGCGTAGAGCCGATGGCCCCTCCAGGCACTGAACTGATCGTTGGTATCCACCGCGATCCTGATTTTGGATTACTCCTGTCGATTGGCAGCGGCGGCGTGCTGGTCGAAGTAGTCAACGATCTGGTGACCACACCGCTGCCGGTTAACCCACACCAAGCCCACAGACTTCTCAACCAGCTGCACTGTCGGCCATTACTTGGGGGCGTGCGGGGCCGTGCCCCAGCTGATATCGACGCACTCGTCGAACTGCTGGTGCGCATCAGTGATTTCGCTCTTGCCAATGCGCTTGCGCTCGACACTCTTGACCTTAACCCAGTCATCGTTCACGACTGTGGTCTGGGCGTCACCGTTAGCGATGCCCTAATTGGTACCCGATCGAGTGATCCGTCGAGTAGCATGACATGAGCTCCCGCCGACTCCACTCATGAATNCCCCTGGAGAATGAACGATGTCTGAAACAACCGAACAAGGGCTCAGCGTGACGATTGCGAATCATGTGGCGATAGTTGAAATTCGTCGGCCCCCAAACAACTTCTTCGACTTCAGCCTCATCCGCCAAATTGCAGACACCTATGAATTATTGGACAACGACGATGCCTGCCGCGCCATTGTGCTGTGTTCCAAGGGTAAACATTTCTGCGCCGGTGCCGACTTCTCTGCGCGGGAATCCTGGGGACAGGAACAACTCGACGCCCAGGCCGGCAATCTCTACCGCGAGGCAGCTCGTGTCTTTCGGGCTCAAAAACCGGTAATCGCCGCAGTTCAAGGCGCGGCCATTGGGGGCGGCCTTGGTCTTGCGTGCTCGGCAGACCACCGAGTGGCCTGCAGGGAAGCGCGCTTTTCAGCCAACTTTGCCCGCCTCGCTTTTCACCAGGGGTTTGGCCTCAGTGTGACCCTGCCGCGTCTGATCGGCCCAACCCAGGCCAGTCTGTTATTGCTGACCGGACGACGGATCCCTGGCGACAAGGCCCATGCCATGGGCCTTGTCGATGAACTGGTGCCCCAGGCCGATGTGCGCGAGCGGGCAATCGCCCTGGCCCAGGAGATTGCTGCGTCGGGGCCACTCGCGGTTCGCGCCATTCGCGCAACCCTGCGTGATGGACTCGCCGAAGCCGTCATTGCAGCGACCGAACACGAACTTGANCANCAAAGCCNNNTACGGTTAACCGAGGANTTTCAGGAAGGCGTGCGGGCAATGGCCGAACGCCGAGTGCCCCATTTTNAAGGCAGGTAANCGATANTCAGGANACNCTGCCGTAGGACCGATCCACNCTACCCGCCGGNGCNTTCAGTCCNGCTANNGGNCATCCCTGNGCTACCGGTCCCCCGGGGAACAAGTGGTAGAGATAATGTCCGCCGCCGCTGGTATGAAACTTTTCCTTTAACGCATCATGCAGGNCACGCAATCGGANGTTCTCNGGCGCATTGCGCATGAAGTACTCCTGTAGCGCCGCAATCAGTGTCCAGTGATCCTCAGTCAACACCAGCAAGTCATTAGCAGCCAAGNCTACAGCATGCTCTGGTAACCAACTCGAGGGCGCATGCGGGAAATCGATCAGCGGCGGAATCTCACTAGGGTCGAAAGGGGCCTTAGTCCTTTGGGTCATCTCACCCCCTGCTGGGACTCGACCCAGCCACCGATCGAGCCTGCAAACGAAGCATCTCTGCTTGCACTGCCGTCGAATCAGTCCCCTCGAGTATCTTGGCCATACCGTCTCGCAATAACGTCAGTACACCGGCTCGCCCAGGCGCCTCGCACAGCTCGGCACAAGCCGCCCACGACCGTTTCTGCAGTACTCTAGCAACCAACAAAGCACAGCTCGTTGCCGACAACTTAACCGGCCGCTGCTCACTCGCCAGGACCCACCACACAATGGTTTCCAACGACCCCACCACATCCTCGTAGTTTCGACCCAAGAATGCAAAGGCGGCGGCATCGCGCCACTGCCGAGTATCAGGCATAGCCGGTGCCATTGCACATTGCCCGAGAATCTCGAGCACGACCTCTGTTGGAACCAAGGTTAATGTATCCGCCAGTTGGCATCGAAAATTCCGGGCAAAAACTTCGCTGGCAGATTGTGCCAAATCGATGCCACTCGCAGACAATCCCTTCAACATCAAAAGCGCATGACCGCCACTGGCTGTTCCCCGNCGCACTCCCAGACGCAATGGCTGCAACCCGGCGTGTCCCCAGAACCGAGTCANCGNTGGGGTAGCACCAAATGTTGTCCCCACACTATCGAGACTTCGTCCCCGGGAACTCTCTAAAATGAACGACACCAACGATGAACCCAACCCACGACAGCGCAACGCCGGATGCACGGCGATGCGCACAATCCGTGCACAGCGCGCCATCGGGCCCGCTTCAAGACCGAAATGCACACCGAGCGATTCGGGCAAAAGNTGNCCTCGCGGACGTCGCCGACCATCCACGATGGCGCTGGCGGTGTCTTGATCAAAACCGCCTTCTATCGCCAGCAACGCAACGGCCACCACCGTGTCATCAGCAAACATCGCCACAACGCTGACGTTAGGGGCATCCATAAGATAACGAAGATCGTAGGGACGTGTCCGATAATGCGCTTGCACCATCAAACCGAAAACCTGCTCGAGCACATCAGGCTGCGTAGCCAATTCACCCTGGGAAAGGTACTTTGCCTTGACGTCCTCTACCCGCACTCCTCCAACCGATGCACTTTCGGCGATCCGCGCATTCAGCGCTAGCGCCCGAAATAGCCATTCTTCCAATGGATCCCCTGCCGCCCAACGAATGGGCGTATTCAACTGAACTCGACGCCAACCCACGCTGTGCTGATCGAGATGTTGACTGAAACGCAGCTCGAAGGCACGGCCGCTGCCTTCATAACCGTGCACGGTGGTGGCAAAAGCCAATCGAGAATATCGACGCAGTATGTCGTGCAATAAAGGGGTCGGNAGGGCAGCCGCCTCGTCGATCATTACCAAACTCGCCGTCAGTGCTTTCGAACGCAATCGTTCCGGNGCCACAAATTCAAGCACGCTGGANGCGACACAAAGTTGGCCTTGATGAAGCACGGANCCCGGCAACAAACGAGCGGCATGCAAAAAGACGCTGGCCACCGCTGACCGGCGCGGCGCAGTCACTAGAATGCGCTGCCCCGGATCACGCAACACTCTAGCGGCGGCAATACCAAGCGCCGCCGACTTGCCGCGGCCACGATCCGAAACCAGCACCGCCGGCCGTCGCCGGTGCCCACGCACCGTGCGCGTGACAGCGGCAACCGCGTCGGCCTGATCACCCGTGACACAGTCCACATCATGCACCTCGCCCGACACGAGCGACGGCGCAACGGTCAAACTACCCCCGTGAACTCCGTCATGCTGCGACAAAATGATGACGCCACTCGCCTCCAACAAACATCGCTTCAGGTGTTCGAACCAGCGGCCACCAACATCGGCAGAGGTATAACCGTGAACCGTCATGCGCTCCTTTGCTGGATCATCAAAGTGCTGCCAGTTATCCAGCGCCGGCATCAGCAGCAACAGCAGGCCGCCACCCCGAATACTGCCGCCAACGGCACCCAATGCATCAATATCAAACCCTGCAAAACCATCGAACACAATAACGTCAGTCTCACGGCCGAGGACAGATCGCGCCCTGGACACAGGCAACCGCTCGCTGCCGCGCGGCGCGTTATCGCTAATCCATAGAACGCTCCCAGGAGAATATCGACGCACATAGTCGGCGATCTGGATACGACCCCAGCCGTACTCACCCGCTAACACACCAGTGGCGCGATGGCGTCGCGTACGGAGCACGCCGTGCATGTGATGTAGTTGCTCCAATTTCGGGCACATCAGTCGAGGCGCACTCCGTTATTATTCCGTCGGTTAAGATTCGGGTAATTTCCTACCCGTTGGCCCGATGCCAAGTGAACCCATTGCCCCAATATAACGAGCCATCATCAGCACCCACAAACTGGCCTGACCGCAAGCGTCTTGCACTTTCCATCGTTGTCAACGTTGAGGAGGGGGCAGAACAGTCAGTTCAAGACGGTGATCCTCGACCCGAACCGGTCGATGAACTCGGTGTGGTGTTAAGAAAACCGCAACGAAATTTAGCCAATGAAAGTAACTATCGTTACGGCATTCNGGCAGGCGCGCCGCGTATTCTGGCCCTCCTTGCTGAAAAAAATGTCCCNGCAACCTTTACCTGTGCTGCGCTTAGCCTAGAGCGTGCGCCTGATCTCGCAGCNCANATCGTCGCTAGTGGCCATGAAGTCTGCGCGCACGGCCTACGCTGGACCCACCAGCACCGAATGAACGAAAACGAAGAGCGCACGTTCATTAAAGCAACCATTGAATCGATCACCACAACATGCGGCAGTCGGCCACTCGGTTGGTTGTCACGNTATCTCATTACCGAAAACACGCGCCGCCTGCTCGGCGAGTCTGGCTTTGTCTATCACATGGATGATTATTCTGACGATCAGCCATTTTGGGATACACAGGGCGACCATCCGATCCTGGTACTNCCGTATGCGCTCGACACGAATGACATGAAACTGTGGACTTCACCGTCCTATATGCCCTNGGACTGGTTGCAGTACGCAAAAGACACCTTTGACTGTCTTTACGCCGAAGGCGCTGAGCACACTCGCATGATGTCTATCGGCGTGCACTTACGCATTATGGGTCGGCCCGGTCGCATTCACGCACTGGAGAAGTTTCTANATTATGTGACCCAGCACGATGACGTATGGATTGCTCGACGAATCGACATCGCGCACCACTGGATAGGCAAAGCAGGAAACCACAGATGACCATTGATGCTATAGAACACATCGCACACCATGTCGTTGAGACAGGCTTTGATGACCTACCTCAAGAAGCGGTTGCGGCATCGCAAAAGTTCATTCTCGACTCGATCGGGGTTGGCCTTGCCGGTAGCGGCGGCCCATGGGTGACAGAGCTGATCAATGCGATGGGGGCTGCACCTGCCCAGGACTCGGCGCGAGTGTGGGGACAAGATAAGGTNCTCGACGCAAGAGCAGCGGCGCTTTGCAACGCTTACCAGATTCACAATGCCGAATATGATTGTGTTCATGAGCAGGCGGTCGTCCACCCAGTCACCGTCGTGCTGGCTGCCAGCTTGGCGGAAATTGATCGNGTACGATCAAATGGTGGNNACANCANATCNGGGCGCCAACTGGTGCGTGCTGTCACCTTGGGCGTGGACGTTGCCTGTCACCTCGGTGTCGCCAGTGCAAGCCCACTGANGTTTTTNCGTCCCGGCACCTGCGGGGCATTCGGCGCCACCGCCGCCGTGTCTATCCTACGAGGCTTCGAAACGGAACAATTGATCAGNNGCTTCGGCATTGCCCATGCCCAATTGTGTGGCACCATGCAAGCACATACCGAAGGATCGCCGCTGCTAGCCATGCAGATGGGATTTAACGCGCGTAATGCCATGACCGCTTGTGATATTGCCCTTCACGGCATTCCGGGAACACGTCATATTCTTGAAGGTCCTTTTGGATTCTATGCACTGTTCGAGGGNCAACACCATCTAGACGACGTGCTACCACAACTCGGCAACGTATGGAGAATTACCGAGGTCGCTCACAAACCATTTCCCAGCGGTCGTGCTACTCACGGCATCGTCGATGCCTGCCTGACCTTGCGTAAAGAGCATTCGTTGGCGCACAGCGACATTCGAAATGTCGTGGCCCGCGTGCCTTCGTTAACACACCACCTAGTCGGTCGCCCGGTTACCCGTGACATGGATATCAACTATGCGAGATTGTGTGCGCGCTTCGTCGCGGCCCGAGCACTCATCACCGGTGAAGTNATCAGTGNNGATTTCACTATCGAAGCGCGTCGTGATCNAATCACACTGGAGTTGGCTCAACGGATCGACATCCAAATCGACGAGAATCCCAACCCCAATGCGTTGAGTCCGATTGAGCTTCAAATCGAAAATTACGATGGCACTCGGCTGCATTCAATGATCGACATCGTCTACGGTCACCCGGACAAACCCATGAGTCGTGCGGCCTGGCTAGACAAATTCCGCAACAATTGGGGACGGTCGTTAGTGCCACTTAGCGACAGCGCTTGNGAACGAGTCATCGAACGTCTCGATNCATTGCCTGCTGTGACCAACACAGCTGACATCATCGACGATCTGGTGCCTTGAGCATCTACTTCGAACAGGCACAGCCTGCGGCCCTGCTCGAGGCCTACCCCATTGGAGCGGCTTTTCTCGAGGGGCCGGCCGCGCTTAACGCGGGACAATTACGCGAGCTACAGGAAAAGCGCTTCGCCCNCGTNATTGAACGCGCNTGGCAAGTGCCCTTTTATCAACGACANTGGCGAGAGGCAGGACTGAACCCCGGCGACATCAAAACACTCAACGATCTGGACAAAGTACCCGTGTTTTCAAAAAAAGACTTGATGGCAAGCGTCGAGCGCTCGCCGCCTCTGGGGGATTACCACGGCCTCGCAGGCCAACCCCATCGTGCCATTTTACATACGACCAGTGGCACCACGGGTGCTCCTCAGCCACTGTTCTTTGGTCCGCGCGATCGTGAAATTCAAAACATCCTGCTGGCACGTGCCTACCTTTTGCAAGGGCTGCAGCCAGACGATGTTGTTCACTCAGTCTATGGATTCGGCATGGTGAATGGCGGGCATTACATTCGAGAGGCCATCCTTCATTACACTCAAGCCTTGCTACTGCCAGCGGGTACCGGCGCGGAGACCAGAAGTCGTTTGCAAGTCGACTTGATCCACCGCTTCGGTGCCACGGTGCTAGTTGGCTTTTCTGATTTTCTCCGCAAGCTCGCAGCGGTCGCGAAAGAGGCGGGGCTGGAACCCGGGCGCGATTTGCAGGTAAGGATGATTTGCGGTCATCTCGATCATGCGTCGCGGGTCGAACTGAGTGACCTGTGGGGTGGTGCGGACACCTTCGACTGGTATGGCGTTGGCGATACCGGCATCATCGCAGCGGAAGGCCCACGCCAGGACGGACTGTATTTGTGGGAAGACGCGCACTTCGTCGAGATGCTCGATCCGAAAACTGCACAACCTGTTGCCGATGGCACACCCGGCAACATCTGTGTGACGGTTCTGTTCAAAGACACCATTTATCCCATCATTCGGTTTGACACTCAGGACCTCTCAACACGATTGCCCCCAGACCCTGAAAGCGGTATTGGCTTTCGACGAATCACCGGATTCGGTGGGCGCAGCGACAACATGGTGAAACTGCGCGGAATCAATGTTTATCCCACCGCGATCGGACCCCTGCTGCAAGCACTCAATGGATTCACAGGAGAATACGTCTGTCGTGTCACTGGGGAGCGCGATGAAATGACTGTGATCGCCGAGTACGCTGGCGCCGATACGCGGGCAAAAGATCAACTCGCGCAACATTTGCGGGAAAAACTGGGCGTTCGGTTTACCGTTGAACTCGTTGCCCCAGGGCAAACCGCCTCGCTGACAGGCCTGGAAGATCGGCAGAAGCCACAGCGATTAATTGATGAACCAAGATGACATCCACAAAGCCTCGGTAAGGGCACTGGTTATTCAACTGGAGAACCATTCACTTTGTGCAGAAGATTTAATCAGTGCCTACCTGTCCCAGATTGACCTACACAATAAAAAAATTAACGCNGTGATTCACGTCGACAANACAGGGGCCACCCGCGCGGCATTTGACTCAGATCAACGTCGAGGAAAAAAACAAAGCTTCGGTGCCCTAGACGGTATCCCGATCGTGGTTAAAGACAACATTGATNTNGCNGGTTTGCCCACAACAAACGGGCTTGGGCAATCGATGGTCGCCGAACGTGATGCCCACGTAGTAACCCAACTGAAGGCACACGGTGTCATCATCCTTGGCAAGGCCAACATGGATGAGGGTGCGCTGAGTGCGCTGTCCGACAACCCNCACCACGGCCGAGTACAAAATCCGTTGGCTGACGGCTTTACCCCTGGCGGTTCCAGTGGCGGCTCNGCCGCCGCCGTNGCAAGTGGCTTCTGCGCGGCAGCGCTGGGTACGGATACCCTGGGCTCAGTGCGCTTACCGGCAGCCTATTGCGGCTTAGTCGGACTGAAACCCAGTTTGNGTGCCATNTCTAACCTCGGCATTCGNGTTCTNGGCCAATCCCTTGACTGCACCGGNCCGATCACACGNACTGTGGCGGACTGNAAAATTNTGATGCAATGCCTGCTGCCATCAACCCCGACTCANACGGTNTCCCTAGCCANTCCGCTTCTCTGGTCTCACCTNNGCGANATCGACGCGGCATTGTTAACGCCAGCCGTTGCCTCAGCTTACCAACANGCTCTGAAGCAGATGCAACAATGGCAGCCAATGCGCCATGTNGCGGAATTNCCCGACTGGAATCCAGGCGCTGCGCGCCGTGCAGCCCTGCTGTTAATCGAGCACGAGGCGGCGGAGCGATGGATGTTCGACCTCTCCCATCATCGGCAGGCATTTTCTGAACCNTTGATCAAAATGCTCGAATTCGGTCGCAATGCCAGTNCAGATCAGNTCGACAAAGCCCGAGTCGTTGTTGCCAAGGCCGGTCAAGCATTGCGCAATGCTNTGACAANGATCGACCTAATCGTGGCACCGACAACGCCGCAGAACGCGTTTAGNTTTGATGAACCACCGCCAGNTAATCAGGCTGACTTCACAGCCTTGGCCAACTTTGCCGGTTGCCCNTCGATTTCTATNCCCTGCCCGGTTNCCGCTGGGGTACTGCCNGTGGGGCTTCAACTNATCAGTCGTCCGGGTACGGACNACTGGTTAATAGACATCGCCGGCATCATCGAACACCAATTGACGAAATGACAGNCCGACACCCATGCCAATTGCAGATTTAAATCACCACTCGATGTACTACGAGGTTCACGGACAAGGCATCCCTGTCGTGTGCTCAGGCGGCTGGGGCACGTGGTGCCACGGTGGTGAACGCCATTTACCTAGCGGCTTGATAGAGCACTTTCAAGTGATTATTTTTGATCACCGGGGCATTGGCGAGTCGAATGATCAACCCTCGGTTGAGGCGACGACCGCGCTCTACGCGAAGGACGTGCTGGCACTGCTCGATCATCTGTCGATCAAACAAGCGCATTTTCTCGGCATTGTCGGCATTGGCGCATGCATCGGACAGGAACTCGCCCTGCTCGCCCCAGATCGTGTGCGCAGCCTGATCAATTCAGGTACCTGGGCGCGCGCGGACCATCATTTCCGGGCAAAACTCACTTTGTGGCTCGATTTACATGAGCGACTCGGATTTGAAGCGTTTCAGAAATGTGTGGTGTTGTCGGCATTTGATGCCGAGTTCTTCAATCGGTATCAGGACAAACTGCTTGGCCCCAGCGGAGGCTGGTCGGACCTACGGGAAAACTTGATAGCACAGCAAAGACTTACCCACGCCGCGCTCACCCACAACAGCGTCGAGCGGCTCGCCAATGTCACTGCACCCACGCTAGTGTTTCACGCGACCCATGACGAAATCACTCCACCCCATCTGAGTACAGTGGTTGAAAAGGGTATTACCGGTGCAAAAGGTGAGTGGCTGACCGGTGCCGGCCACGTCATCACGATGCGCGAACAACGCGAAGCGTTTGCAACCACGATCATTAACTGGCTCCAACAACACTGATGCCGATGAAAAAGCGCTAACACCGGCAGCGCGAGCTATGTGGGTCACCCTTTCTGGCTTCCCCCACCCGGCTGCACAGCAGGGAATCGGCGGGCTTTTCTCGTCAGCCACACCAGTCATCGTTATAGTTGTTCTAAAGGTGTCACAGGAACCACCATGGCGAGAAAAATTGCAGGAACTCCCCTAGGGGAAGTCTTAATAGAACTACGTCACCAAGCCGAGTCACGCCTCGATACGCTGGGC
>PAWW01000004.1 GCA_002714255.1 Acidiferrobacteraceae bacterium | reverse complement strand
ACCATCCCAAGCCACATAAACGTCCCCGTAATAACGAGCATCAGCGATGGCGCCTTTCGCCCAATGCCCGGAATTGACGTAAGCGGCCCGAGCGCCCTCGCCAAGGAGATTCATTGGCACCATCGAGAACTGTAAAGTGGCACCACCCTGCAATAACAGAATCTCGAATTCATTCGGCACACCATATTGCTCTCGAACCAGGGCAATGGCTTCTTCAAAAACCGCGTCGAAATGTTGACCTCGATGACTCATCTCAATCAACGACATGCCCGACTCCTGATAGTCAACCATTTCNGCCTGCAANGCCTCCAAGACCTCTACTGGCAANGTGCAAGGACCAGCGCTGAAGTTGTGTGCCCGAGTCATAGTCAAAGTTACCTCATTGCCCAATCGATGGATTGACACAGTTAATTATCTGCCCCGAGGTGAACGCATGAATCACGTCAAGCACCCCAGCCGCCACCGCTATCTGTGCCTGCTTGGTTGATGCACCAATATGGTGAGTACCATAAACATTCGGGTGCCGAGCCAGTGCCGAGTCAAACTCACCCTGTGCAGTGCCAGGTTCATCGCGGTATACGTCCAAGCCAACAAGAATGTCCTTTTTATCCATTACCTCAATCAAAGCAGGTTCATCTATCAAGTCACCGCGGGAGGTGTTGATGATGATGGTTCCCGGTGAAAGTTTGGCCAAAAACTTCGCATTCACCATATTACGGGTCTGGTCCGTTGCCGGGACATGGAAACTAAGAATGTCGCACACATCGATCAACGAATCCTGGTCAGCAACCAGTTTCACACCAAGCTTCTCCACCTGGCGACGTTTTTCCTCGAAACGGTCTGGCCGATCGATCGCATAAACCTCAATATCAAAACCGATGGCGCGCTGCGCCATCGCCAGACCTGTGGCCCCCAGACCGAATATCCCCATTCGGCGTCCAACGAGTCCCTTGGATGTGGAAAAGAATTTCTTATTCCAGCGTCCAGCTCTCAATGAAAATACATTGTCAGGAATCTTTCGGTCAATCGAAATCAGAAGTCCCATAGCCAGTTCCGCAACTGCCGCTGCATTACGACCTGGCACATTGCAAACTGCAATGTCGCGCTTAACCGCCGCCAACGTGTCAATCGTATTGGTCCCCGATCCGGCTCTCACAATGAGACGCAATCGCTCCGCGGAAACCATCATCTCAGCGGTCACCTGAGTGCTACGAACGACCAGCACCTCGACATCAGGCAAGGCTGCTGCCAAGCTATCTCCACCAAGTTCTGGACTGAGCAAACACTCATGCTGCTGGGCAATCAGTTGATCAACCGCTGCCTCGGGAAATTTATCTGCAAACAGTATATTCATCGTATGAAAGTGTTAGGCGTCCGCAACAAACTGCCTGGGTTCAGCGCCCAGGTCATGGCAGCCAATTCTGGGCTGCCATGATGTATTGAGCAAAGGCGAGCTGGAACGATTTGCGTCATCTGGTCGGTCAGGGTCGCAATCTGGCAACCTAGCGCTCGATTGTCAAAACCAAACCCTTCAATATGACTAGCACCACCTGTCTGGTGATTCTTTTAGCGGCTCTGCTACACGCCAGCTGGAATGCCGTTGTCAAATCAGGCGATGACAAAATGCTTGGCCTCGCCCTTATACATATCGTGGCCGGGGCACTTTGTGTTTTTCTGCTGCCATTTGCTAACTCCCCCGCCCGAGCAGCGTGGCCTTATCTAGGACTGTCGGTGATGCTTCACTGGGGCTACTACTGGTCTTTAGCCCAAGGGTATCGGGTAGGTGAACTATCCTATGTTTATCCCATCGCTCGGGGCACCGCACCGCTGATCGTCGTCGGTGGCGCCGTAGTCTTCGCCAACGAACTTATCAGCGGCACCACACTCCTGGGGGTTCTTGTTGTTTCAGGAGGAATTATCACTCTTGGCTTAGAACAAGGCCTTCCTAACCGGCACCAATGGAAACCACTTTCGTTTGGCCTGCTAACAGGCATATGGATTTCAGCGTACACCCTGACTGACGCACTTGGCGTGCGCCACTCTGGAAATGCTCTGGGATATATCACCAGCCTATTCATGCTCGAAGCCGTGACCTTTGGCTTATTGATAGCCTTCATCCGTCGTCAACACCTAGGCGGTTATGTCAGCTGTAACTGGCGCAGCCTGTTGGGTGGTGGAATAGCTGCAGCGGGCGCATATGGATTGGTCATTTACGTCATGAACTCTAACACCATCGCCATCGTTGCGGCTCTTCGGGAAACAAGCGTCGTCATGGCTGCATTGATTGGTGCCCGCCTACTTAAGGAACGCTTCGGGCCCATCCGCCTGACAGCCACCGTGATGGTAACCATGGGTATTATTCTGATGAATGTCGGCACCTAGTGGACGATTAATTCCGCATTACGCATTCCCAGCCACTTTTCTCATTTAATCTCCAGCAGTTCAATGTCAAAAATAAGCGTCTGATTCGGGCCAATCATCTGACCTGCTCCGGATGATCCATAAGCCAATTCCGGTGGGATCACAATCTCCCAAGTATCACCTTCCACCATATTCAGGAGTGCCATGCGAAATCCGGGAATAATCCCACTCGGGGTCATTACCACCGGGTAACCACGTTTGTAGGAACTGTCGAACTCCGTGCCGTCTGTCAGCCGGCCACGATAATGCACCGCCATCTTGCTCTGAAGCGTGGGCGCCACGCCGCTACCAACCTTAACCACGCGGTATTGCAACCCATTCTCCATTTCAACAACACCTTCTTTCAGGCGGTTGACGGCCCGAAACGCCTCACCGTCCTTACTGTTTTGCTCGGCACGGGACACCATTGGGGGATTTTTCTTGCGCTGCTCCTCAAAGGCTGCTTCCATTTCCTGCGCATTAAGAGCTGGATCCCGACCCGACAGCACATCTGCAATGCCCCGGGCAAATAGCTCGGCATCNAACTCAAGCTGTTTCCCCAANACCTGGTNTGCCAAATCACTGCCCAATTGATANCCNAGTGCGTAACTGAACTTTTGTCCAAACGTCTTGATCTCCGCGTCATCAGTGCCAGCCAACACCGACATCCCGATCCCCATCCCCACTACAACCAGCATTAACCNTTTTCTCATTACCAAGCTCTCATGATNNGATGACGTAGCGACATCCTACCACTGCAATTCCAGGTGAGGACCTAATCGATAAACTTCGGCATTACTCAGGACCGTTTTCAACAATACCTTGGACTTCGATAGTCNCATGCGAAACCCGCGGACAGCGTTCCCGCAACGCCTTCTCGAGCTCATCGANAATNTGTTCTGTNCGNTNCANAGTNGCCTCNACNACCGANCGGTCCGCAATATACTCGAGCAAAGCGNCATCNCTTCTTNTANCTGGCGCAACCCGTTCNAGCAAAAATTGNTCGTGGCGATCNATCTCCTGCCNCANCCCCGCCAACATCATTTCNTCACGCACCTCCACTTCCGCNACNAGCACCGTATGGTGCTCATCAATCACGATACTTCTCACATCGTGACAGCGCTCTACCTCCCGNTGAGTCTCGACNANTNCTGCAAATAGGTTTTCTGCCTCAACGTCCCGAATNTCGCTCAGAAAACGCATGTTGATNCGACCCAACACGACNGCGGCAACACCAAGCATCACAGCAATCACAACCGACATACTGATATCCCATAGTGGGTCATCCAATGCCCGTGCAAGCATGATACCGGTCGCGGCCAAAACAACACCGGTAACAGCAATCGCGTCTTCCAGNAATACCGCAAGCAACGTGGGATCCTTGCATTGCATCAATTGANGAANCGGTCGCGCACTCAATGGTGNATCCAGCCGTGAGACATATTCCAACCAGGCGATCCGCAANACATAGCCTTCCACCACCAATGCAATGAACAGAACGACTCCTAAAATCCACACCGGATCAACCAGCAATGTGGTTGTATTACCAAACCCACTTATCTGATCTGCATTCGCCAGGCTTGCCCAACTATGCCACGCGTGCGCCAATCCAAGACCACAGCCAATCGAGAACAGTCCGATCGCGCTCCATAGATTCCACAAATATTTTTTCTGCCCATGACCGAAAGCATATAACTGGTCAGCACCGCGCGCTGCAGCGCGAAGCCCGAGCAACAAAAATAACTGATTGGCCGTATCCATCAAACTGTGGATCGCCTCGTTCATCATCGAGGGGGAATGGCTAACTACGGCAGCACCGAACTTGAGCACTGTCAGGCCGGCATTGCCGATAATGGCCGCGGTAACAGCAGTTTTTGAATTCGATGACATTAAAGTGGTGCTCGTCAATTAATAACCAATCAATGAGGCAATGTGCCTGTAGTCAAGGTGCTTACCTCGCCCACCCACAGTATACTGAGCTCCAACTACAGGCGGCGTTTAACACTGTGTGGCTCAACACCTATGCCAATTGACCGCAAACTACTGGAGATACTGTGCTGCCCGGTGACCAAACACCCTGTCACCCCGCTGTCACCTGACCAATTGGAGCGTGTGAATGCAGCCATCGCAGATGGTCAAGTGAACACATTCGAGGGCACATTGGTCGACACCGGTTTAAGTGAGGGTTTGATCACCACTAACGGGACCCGCATTTACCGTGTTGAAGACGACATTCCAATCATGCTCGAAACAGAAAGCATTCCCGCAGACCAGATTGATGGCCTGTGAAGTCGGGATTGCCCCAGGATAGTCCTGGCTAGGACAGCATCCCTGTTAATTCGATTCAGTAAAGTACCGTTGCAAGATGGCTGCGACCTCGGGTCGAGCAAACTCTGGTGGCAATGACTCTCCTGCCGCCAGTATTTCCCGAACCCGCGTTCCCGACAACAAAATGAAATCCTCCGCGGTATGATCTTCTACATCACGCATCATCACTACCCGCTTGAGTTTCTTAGAGTAGGCCGTATGATCCGCCCGGAAAATTTCAATATCAAACGTATCGAGCGGCACGGCATCATCAAATATTGATTGGGCATCAAACGCGCCGTAGTAATCGCCAACCCCCGCATGGTCCCGTCCAACAATGAAATGAGAACACCCAGCATTCTGACGAAAGATCGCGTGCAACAACGCTTCGCGAGGCCCCGCGTACAGCATGTCGAATCCATATCCCGCAATCATCACCGTGTTTGGTTCAAAGTAAACCTCGACCATCTTACGAATCGCGGCGTCGCGAACCTTTGCGGGAATATCACCNGACTTAAGCTTCCCAAGCAGCATATGAATCAAAATACCGTCCGCTGCTACAGCATCGGCTGCCATCTTGCATAATTCTTCGTGCGCACGATGCATGGGATTGCGTGTCTGAAACGCCACCACCCGTTTCCAGCCACGCTGTTTGATCTCACTTCGTATCTGCCCCGCTGTACGGAACGTATCAGAAAATTCTTGCTCAAAGTAACTATAATTCAACACTCGAATCGGTCCCGATAATAGGTAACGACCCTGCGTAAGAAGTGCAGCCACCCCCGGGTGCTGGGGATCNGCCGTGCCAAATGTGTGGGAAGCGATGTGACCCATTTCAGCATCACTTAATTCCTCAACCTGATCAACCTCTTGTATCGCTAATACCGGGTGTCCTTCAATATTGGGGTCGCACAGGGCGACGCTCCGACCGATCTGCTCAAGTGAATTTTCTCTAACCAGATTCAGAATCGGCACCGGCCAGAAAAGTCCCTCGGTGGTCTGCAGAGACACCGCAACGGATAACGCATCGGCTTTCGACATAAACCCGGTTAGCGGTGTGAAATATCCCGCTCCCAACATGACCGCGTTGGCAGCGGCCCCCGAGCTGATGGTCAGAGCAGCGTACTTGCGTATTTCAACCTGAAGCCGTGCCCGCTTCGCCTCATCATCAACGTAACGTGGCTGCAGTTGGTCTGACTGATAAGGCTTAATCAAAGCCAGCTCAATCGACTCATACGCGCCCCTATCAGTCGGCCCGCTGGCCGACCGGTCTTAGTCATTTGACCTTGGTACTAGAGCCATCGACGGTGCGACGCAACCGGACCGCCTCGGCCAATTGTTCGACCACAGTCACACTGTCCTCCCACCCAATGCAGGCATCCGTAATGCTGACGCCGTATTGCAGCTCTTGGCCAGGGACAATATCCTGCCTGCCAGCCTCGATGTGACTCTCTACCATGGCCCCCATAATTCGGGTATCCCCCGCTGCAACCTGCCCTGCTACATCCTGAGTGACCAGCAACTGTCGCTCATGTTGCTTGAGACTGTTGGCATGGCTGAAGTCGATCATCAGCCGCGGCGGCAATCCCGCACGTTGCAGCAGATTCGCCGCTACCTCTACATTTTCACTATCGTAGTTTGGNTCTCTGCCACCGCGCAGAATCAGATGGCAATCCCGATTTCCGCTGGTAGTAAAGATAGCCGACTGTCCCGCATGGGTGAGCGAGAGGAAATTATGTGAATGATTTGCAGCAGAAATCGCATCAACCGCAATTTTTAGATTGCCATCAGTTCCATTCTTGAAACCAACTGGGCAAGACAGACCAGACGCCAATTCTCGGTGAAGCTGACTTTCTGTCGTGCGTGCACCAATTGCCCCCCAACTAACAAGATCAGCNGTGTATTGNGGGGTTAGCAAATCAAGATACTCAGTGCCTGCCGGCACACCGTTTCCATTCAAGTCCGACAGAAGTTCCCGCGCGAGACGCAGTCCTTTTTCTATCCGGAACGTCCCATCCAGGTCTGGGTCATTGATTAATCCCTTCCACCCGACCGTTGTGCGTGGCTTTTCAAAATAAACCCGCATTACCAATTCAAGATCTTCGCTGTANCGCTGACGAAGCGTCAGCAGACGATCTGCATACTCACGGGCAGCATCCACGTCATGAATCGAACACGGTCCCATAACGACCAGTAGTCGATCATCTTTGCCCTCAAGCATATGATGCACGGCCTCGCGGGTTGACCTAATCAACTCCGCGGCCCCTGCGGAAACCGGATGCTCTTCACATANCACNGCAGCACAGGACACATCCTGTATCTCAGAAATTCTAAGATCAAGGGTATTCGGTTGCGTCATCTAGTCATCCTTTTGTCACCACAACGAGTTGCGCAAAAAAGGCGCGCGAGTATACCACTCGAATTCGAGCAACCTCCCGTAAAGACGACGTTTTATCCCGTTGCCGGAAAGCCCTACTCTTCTTCAGGCCGTTGAAATGCGTTGCTGAGTCGCTTCTGCACATCCAACGGGGCAGGCTCGTAGGCATTGAAGTGCATCGAAAAATCACCTTCTCCACCGGTCATCGATTTCAGTTTTGACTGATAGTCTTCCATTTCTGCCAGTGGGGCCTGACCAGAAATCGCGACGACACCTGCGGCAAGCGAGTCCGTATTGGAGACTCGGCCACGTCGCGAAGAAAGNTCACCTGCCACATCGCCCATGCTGTCGCTCGGCGCCGTGATTTCAACATCTGCTATCGGCTCAAGCACAACAGGATTGGCCTTGGCTATCGCATCGAGGAAAGCCTTGCGCCCTGCAGACACGAATGCGATCTCTTTTGAATCAACCGCATGATATTTCCCGTCATAGACCGTGACGCGAACATCCTGTANTGGAAACCCGGCAAAAGCGCCACCNTCCAGAACCTGTCGCACNCCTTTNTCTACCGCCGGAATAAACTGTGANGGAATCACACCACCCACTATCGCNTTAACGAATTCAAACCCCTCCCCACGTGGCATNGGTTCNACACGAAGATATACCTCACCAAATTGACCCGCACCNCCGGTCTGCTTCTTGTGCCGACAATGCCCCTCCGACTTGCGAGAGATGGTCTCCCGGTATGGGATAGTGGGAACAGCNGTCTCAACTTCAATACCATACTGCTCNTTCATTCTTTCAAACGCGATACGAAGATGCAGGTCTCCCATGCCACGGAGAACAGTTTCATTAGCGGAGGCATTACGCTCAATGCGAAGACAGGGGTCCGATTCGATTAACTTGCCCAGTGCTTCGGCTATCTTCTGCTCATCGCCACGATTCTTTGGCTTCACCGATAGACCAACCATAGGCATCGGCAAGGACTGCTGTTCGAGCCGCGGCGGCGCATCGTTCTGAGTTGATTGCAACATCGAATTAAGGTGAATACCATCGACTTTGGCCAACATCATGATGTCCCCAGCAATCGCGAATGCGCGCTCCCGCGGCTCCTTGCCGAGCGGGCTGGCCATATTTGCCGCCTTGACGGCCTTACGCGCATCGTCAACAAACAATGGTTCGTCCTTTTTGACTGTTCCTTGATGCACTCGGAAATAGACCTGGCGACCGACAAATGGGTCAAAGGCAATCTTGAATACGTGTCCCAATAGAGCTTTCTCAGGGTCAGCAGTTACCGCTAACGCGACCCCATCCTCCGCACCGTTGACGAACTTCAGGGGGTTACCTTCTTTAGGATTGGGCATCAAGCGAGTGATCACATCAAGTAGTTCGGCAACGCCGGCACCAGTCTCAGACGATAAAAAACACACCGGCACCAAATGCCCCTCACGCATTGCTTGCTCGAATGGGTCATGCAATTGATCTGGCGACACTTCGCCCTGGTCCAGGTAGACGGTCATTAACTCCTCATCAACCTCTACCACTTGATCGACAATCTCCGTATGTGCCTCCTCCACCGATGAAAAATCAGCATCACCGACAGGATCAAAAAAACAATCGACCACAGTAGTAGCACCACTCGCGGGCAGGTTGACGGCCAGACACTCTNGACCGAAAGCATCACGAATCTCATCGTAAACAGCCGCCAGATCGGTTNCGGGAACATCGATCTTGTTCACTACCACCATACGACAGCGGTTCGCGTTTTTCGCCCACTCCATCATGCGCCGGGTTGTGCCTTCAACGCCGCTGGCCGCATTGACGACCACTACCACTGTTTCGACCGCCGACAAAACACCGAGGGTTACGCCGATAAAATCTGGGGCGCCCGGTGTATCAATCAAATTGATCTGCCGCTTATCGTGGTGAAAAGCCGCTATTGACGCCTCCAGTGAGTGCTGGTGCTTTTTTTCCAAAACATCAAAGTCATTGGTCGTACTGCCTTTATCAACCCGACCGACTGAAGTGATTGCACCGGCCTTATGAAGCAGCACTTCAGCTAAAGACGTCTTTCCCGAGCCCGCGTGACCGACGAGGGCTACGTTCCTGATATCAGTCGTTGTGTATTCTGTCATCTCGCCTCCTCCATGCAACTCTGTGGTAACCCGTTCTTGCCATACCTCGCGGTACACCAACATCAGCTAATTGACCGCTAGACATGCCAGACACGCGTGAATTTCTTATTATCGATTGGGTTAGGGGTAGCACGAAAACGATCTTGAATCAAGACTGGCGGATCGATAGATTCCCGATCCCCTGTCCCGCAGGCAACGACAACAGCTAATGAGCGGTAGATCTGTGAAGGCCACAACGACTGCAGTCCCGAGGCCGGACAACCGTCGACATATACGCCGATCAGGACCTGAGATAGGCGAAAGAGNCGCATCGCNGCTGGCGCCACAGTTGCATCGATGAGGGCTCTTGCCTAAAGTTCGGCCCCTGTAATCAGGAGACGGAGCTTCGAGCGAATGAGACACAAATGGCTGACGGCACTCGGCGTGATGGCCATCATGATCAGTGGCCTGGCGAGAGCCGACGGGGATCCCCTGGCCGGTCAAGAAAAGGCGTACACGTGTATGGGCTGTCACGGTGCCCCAGGCATGCGCAATGCTTACCCCGCGTATCGTGTTCCCAAACTCGGGGGCCAACACGCAGGTTATATCGTGACAGCCCTTAAAGCCTACCGGGACAAGAGCCGTTCCCACCCTACAATGCAGGCGCAGGCCGGGACTCTAAGCGACGCTGACATGGAAAACATTGCGGCTTACTTCACGACTCTGGGTAAGCACTAGTCTTGTACCAACACGCCTACACGACATAACGATTACGGCCTGACCCAACAGGAGTTCCAGCTGTCATGATTAGAACGATTTATTTCGCATTACCACTCACACTCGTGTTATCCGTCATCACCTCACCCGCGCTCGCAGGTGGTGACCCTAACGTCGGGAAAGAAAAGTCAGCGCTGTGTGCGGGTTGTCATGGTGCTGACGGCAACAGCGCCAATCCTCAGTTCCCCATTCTCGCCGGGCAATACCCAGAGTACTTGATTCGCGCACTGGCGGATTATAAATCTGGGGCGAGAAATAACCCCATCATGAAAGGCATGGCAACCGGACTGTCTCCCAGCGACATGCGAGACTTGGCGGCCTACTTTTCTTCCCAACCCTCAGCACTTTCCAGCCCTACCAACTGGTAAAACGATCGTCGTACGGTTGTTTCTTCCATCCCCGGCCGGATTTTCCCGAGGCCGGCGTCCTTTGCACTAAACTGACGATCACTTGCAGGTGCCAACGCCACTGACACCCCCCAGACCAAGAACGGTAACTCATGAGCCACTTTATTGACCAGATTATCGAAGCTGCCCTAGAAGAAAATCCTGGGTTAAAGGTCACCACACGCTTTCCGCCCGAACCTAACGGGCACCTTCACATTGGCCATGCAAAATCTATTTGCCTAAACTTTGGAATGGCGGAAGTTTATGGGGGCAAGTGCTTCATGCGCTTTGACGATACAAATCCCCTCAAAGAAAGTGCTGAGTACGTCACCGCCATCATGACCGATGTGCGCTGGTTGGGATTTGACTGGGACGACAGACTGACACATGCCTCGGATTACTTCGAATCACTTTACGCGTGGGCAGTAGAGCTGATTCGCAACGGAAAAGCTTACGTGTGTGCTCTCAACAGTGAGGAAATGCGCATTTCCCGTGGCTCACTCACTCAACCTGGTAGTAACAGCCCCTATCGGGATCGTTCCGTTACTGAAAATCTTGATCTCTTTGCCCGAATGCGCTCGGGAGAGTTCCCTGATGGTGCGCATGTTTTGCGGGCAAAAATTGATATGTCCTCACCCAACATGAATCTGCGCGATCCGACGTTGTATCGCATCCGTCATCAGCCTCACCAACGAACCGACAGTGAGTGGTGTATCTACCCGATGTACGATTACACGCACGCACTATCCGACGCGCTTGAGGGCATAACCCATTCATTGTGCACACTGGAGTTTGAAGATCATCGCCCTCTGTACGACTGGGTATTGGATCACACCACTGCACCCTGCCACCCTCAACAAATAGAGTTCTCACGTCTTGAGTTGGACTACACGGTCATGAGCAAACGCTTACTGACTCAACTGGTAAACGCCGGTGCTGTTGACGGTTGGGATGATCCCCGAATGCCGACACTGGCGGGAATGCGCAGGCGCGGCTACCCCCCCGCCGCCATTCGGGATTTCTGCAATCGAATCGGTGTAACGAAAAAGAACCAGCGCATAGAGATGAGCGTCCTTGAACAATGCGTTCGGGAATCGCTGGAACCAACAACACCGCGTGCACTCGGTGTCCTACGGCCAATAAAATTAATCATCGACAACTATCCCGACGGAGTTTTCGAGGAATTTGATATTCCCAACCACCCCAATGACCCGTCTGCTGGAAGCCGAAAAGTGATGTTCGGACGCGAGATATATATAGACGAGGCCGACTTTCTCGAGGACCCACCGCGGCGTTTCTTTCGACTATCGCCAGGCCGCGAAGTTCGACTACGATATGCCTACTATGTGACCTGTGTTGGAGTCGACCGCGACTCCAACGGTGATATCTCAACCATCCATTGCACCTACGACCCTGACAGCCGTGGCGGCGGCACACCAGATAAGCGCAAGATCAAAGGAACNCTCCATTGGGTATCGGCGGCACACGCGCTACCGGCACAGGCCAGGCTCTACGAGCCGCTGTTTGGTTCATCCAGCCCCTTGGAAGACCCCAATGTTGAACTAACAGATCATTTGAATGCGACATCACGCACAGTGATCCAGAACGCACAACTAGAATCCAGCCTACAACACGCCGCTGTCGGCTCGCGTGTTCAACTGGAACGGATCGGCTATTTCTGTGTTGATCCGGATACTCAACAAGATCAACTCGTTCTTAATCAGATCGTTGCGTTACGCGATTCTTTGCCACGCGACAAACCATCATGAAGCGTCGTCAGGGAGAACCGTGGATGGCAGCAGGCACCTACGCACGCTCCCTTAGCGGCCTGACCGTCAACCTGCTCGTCCACCAGATCGACGCAGCTCTTGATTTTCATGAGCGGGTTCTCCTGGTTAAAGCGATCTATAGCGACCCGGACTTTGCTGTTGTCCGTGGTTATGATGCCGAGTGGATACTGCACGCCGATCACACCTACGACGAACACCCCGCGCGAAAGCGGCTTCAGGCATTTCCGCAACGAGGGGGCGCCCTAGAACTGCGTTTACATGGCTGTGACCCCGATGCCGCCGCACGNCGTGCTCAGGCATTAGGCTACGAGGTGATACAAACTCCGACCGACAAAGCCCATGGACTGCGTGAAACCTATCTCGTTGACTCAGACGGCTATCTGTGGGTGCCAGATATGCCTGTAGGTTCCGTTTCGAAGCGCGACCACCATTTGTGACCCAAATATTGGTATCAGTGCTGGTCCCTTACGCATAATCGGCTAACTCGATTCCTCTGCGGACCAACCAAACCACAAGCCATGCCAACACAACCTGAGACGCCTTTTCTGGACAGTGGTTTTCGCCGCCGAGACCGCTCTGTGCAACCCAGACTGCTGTGGCCAAAATATAAATCGACTCTGAACCGCGCACCCAATCAATCCTTGATTCCACTCTCACCCACTTTGTCGGAGATTACTGGGCCAACTTTTTCTCCACAGGATATCCATCTAATTGATCGCGATTTGCTGCAAAATGCCCGAATCGATCGCGATCCGTTGGGCGAACGAACTTTGCTTACGGGCCGCGTCATAGATCAAGATGGCACACCCGTTTGCGCCACGAGGATAGAGATCTGGCAAGCCAATGCCGCTGGGCGTTACCAACANGNGAGCGATAACTACCAGGCGCCACTCGACCCCAATTTCAGCGGCTATGGCTGTTGCCTCACCGATGAATCAGGCAATTACGAGTTTCTGACTATCCGTCCGGGGCCTTACCCTTTTGCCAACGGTGCCAATACCTGGCGCCCTTCCCATGTGCATTTTTCAATCTTTGGGCCTGCCTTCGCGACTCGCCTGGTAACACAGATGTATTTCGAAGGGGACCCTCTAATCCGGGACTGCCCGATGCTCGGTTCGATTCCCGATCGCAGTGCCCAATCTCGACTCGTTGCAGCGTTCGATATGGAGCGATCGCGACCCTTTGACTGTCTCGCCTACCGCTTTGATCTGGTATTGCGCGGTCCGAAACAGACGCATTTCGAAAATCGACCGGACGGGTTGTAAATTATGTCAAAAGATCCGCTACACCATGAAACATCATCTCAAACAGTCGGACCCTTTGTGCACATTGGGCTCTATCCCGCAGTCTCCGGTATCGTGGCGCGTTCTCGCACCTATGGTAACCAGTTGGCCACCACACATGCATACGGACAACGTATTCGAGTCGAAGGTCAGATCATCGACGGCAATGGCGAAACGGTCCGAGACGCCTTGCTTGAATTCTGGCAAGCNGATGGACATGGCCGCTATGCACANCCTGCGGATCCTCAGGCCGAATCCGCGGACGTTGGCCTGAGCGGNTTTGGTCGTTCCGTGACTNACCCTGACACGGGGACATGGACGTTAGAGTCAATTAAGCCTGGANCAGTNANGGATCTTANCCAACNGCCCATGGCACCCCACATCAATCTTGCTTTGTTCGCGCGCGGNCTGAATATTCACTTGCATAGTCGCATCTATTTTGACGACGAGGTGGAAGCGAATGCCCTCGACCCTGTGCTGCAGCACTGTGTGCCAGCTCCGCGCCGACAAACCCTCATCGCCCGCCGCCAGGAAACCACACAAGATCCATGTGTTTACCGATTTGATATGGTGCTACAGGGAAAAAACGAAACCGTGTTCTTTGATCTCTGACCGCATTAGAAACGGAGGCACTCGTCAATACGGTCAAAGAATGCGTTGCCTTGCCGGTGCTAGTTGAGATCAGAGAAAGTACGACCCTCACGCACCAGTTGCTCTAGCAAGGATGACGGCCTCCAGAAGAAATCGTCTGTCATCGCGTAATCCTTTAGCAACTTCAGGATCTCGTCTAACCCCGTTTGGTCCGCAAAATGCATTGGGCCTCCTCTCCATCGGGGAAACCCGTAGCCGAAAATCTTCACCATATCGATGTCCAAGGGTCTCAGCGCAATGCCGTCCTCTAGCACCCGCGCCGCTTCGTTAATCATAGACAGCATGACCCGATTCTGTATTTCTTCCACAGAAAAAAAACGTCGCTGGATACCATGCCGCGCTGACTCAGTATGAATAACCTGCTCTACCTCTGGATTCGGTAAAACAGTTCCATCGGCCTGGTACACATACCAACCCCGACCGCTCTTGCGACCAAACCAGCCGCGTTCACACAGTCGATCTGCGATTTCCACGTAGCGCTCTCGCCGAGCGCGCGTGGGTGCCAACCGCTGCCGGTTCGCCCATCCAATATCCAACCCTGCTTGGTCCATGACTCGAAAGGGGCCCATCGCCATACCAAATAATTCCATCGCCTGGTCTATCTCCCATGGCATCGCGCCGTCTTCAAGCATGTAATCGACCTGCTTACGGTAATGAAACAGTATTCGATTGCCAATAAATCCGTCACAAACACCAGCCAGCACGCCGACCTTGTCTAACCGNCGCGCGAAGGCAAGGCAGGTCGCTACAACGTGGGAATCCGTTTTCTCGCCTTTAACCACTTCAAGCAAGCGCATCAACTGCGCGGGCGAGAAAAAGTGCAANCCAATAACATNTTCTGGTCGGGTGGTAACGGCTGCGATCTCATCGGTATTCAGATAAGAGGTGTTGGTTGCCAGGATAGTCCCTTTCGGAGCGTGCTCATCGAGTCGCCGGAAAACNTCTTTTTTTGTCTCCATGTCTTCAAACACGGCTTCAATAACAAGCTCGGCAGTAGACAAACAGCCGTAGTCCGTATCGGTCACCAAGCGTTGACACGCNNCAGTGTGGTCCGAAGAAGTCATTCGAGTGCGCTCAACAAATTCCTGCAGGCTGGCTTCGATCCCCTCTCTAGCCCGAGCGCTTTCTGCCAGAGTGCGCTCCAAGAGCACCACATTGAACCCTGCCTTGAGCGCGCAAACCGCGATACCGATGCCCATGGTGCCACCGCCCACAATACCGAGATGCTGAATATCGCGAGGATGCGTGTTTTCCAGTCCCGGAATTTTGGCCACCGCTCGTTCAGCGAAAAACGCGTGTCGAAGGGCCCGTGACTGAGGGGATGTCCGCAATGCCTGGAATACTGCACGTTCGTTTCGAAGGCCTTCTTCGAAGGGCACGCTCAAACCAAATTCAATCGATTCAAGTGCCTTCAATGGACTTTCCTGTCCCCTGGCCCGCCGAACGACGCTGGCCCGCTTCTCGACAAAAACTGACGTTGGTGGACCTTCTGGCGACGCTCTTTGACTCAGCGGCACCGGCAACTGCGTTGACCCACGATGCGCGAAGTCAACCGCAAACTCAATCTCATCACCTTCTATGAGCGCATCAACCAAGCCAAGCGCAGCCGCTTCGTCGGCCCCCACCGGTCGACCAGAAGTCACCAGATCAATCGCAACGTCAATTCCAACCAGACGAGGCAACCGTTGGGTACCCCCAGCACCAGGAATCAATCCCAGTTTTACCTCNGGCAAAGCTAACCGGGCCTCGCTGCTCGCGAGCCGGTAATGGCATCCCAACGCAAGTTCCAGACCCCCGCCAAAAGCTACTCCGTGAATCAATGCCACGACTGGTTTGGGGCAAGCCTCGATCAGTCGAATAATGTCTGGCAAACTCGGGGCTTGGGGTGCTTGATCGAATTCGCGGACATCCGCTCCGGCACAGAATGCGCGGCCTTCACCGCAAAGAACCGCGCCCTTGATCTCGCTATCCGCCATGACTTTAGTTAACACACGGTCCAGTCCAAGCCTGACCGAATGCGATAACGTATTGAGCGGCGGGTTAGAAATCGTAATCACAGCAATTGCGCCGTGTTGTTCGAGCATCACCGGTGTTCGTTGATCTTGAGTCATGACCTCATATCCAGAAATGCAAGAAAGTGCCAACCAATTTCAGTGCGTTAAAGTGCTCAGCCTAACAAATGCTTTGTTGCTCCTAGCCATATCTGACCCGCGCGACGCCACATCAGGCCCATCATGCCCAACAACAACTCCCTGACAATCAACAATCTAAAACTTGAGTATCGCGCAGTAGGTGACATCAGGTCACGCAAAGAAACTATCGTGATGCTTCATGAAGGCCTCGGCTGTGTTTCGCTGTGGAATGACTTCCCCGAACGCCTCGCCGAGGCAACCGGTTGGCGGGTGATTACCTATTCACGCAGCGGCTACGGATCTTCGTCACCGTGCGACCTACCCCGCCCATTGACTTATATGCACGACGAGGCCTGCGAGGTGCTTCCCGCGGTACTCGACCGAGTGGGTTTCGATGGTGGAATCCTTCTCGGACACAGTGATGGGGCCTCCATTGCTGCTATCTACGCTGGCGCTCACTCCGATGATCGCCTGCGGGGGCTAGTCCTGATAGCTCCCCATTTCTTTATCGAACCGGCCGGGTTGGAAGCCATCGAACGGGCCCGAGTTGCATTCGTTAATGGCGATTTGCGCCCGCGCCTTGAGAAGCACCACAAGGAAAACATCGACTGCGCATTCTGGGGTTGGTGTAACGCCTGGCTAGACCCGGATTTTGAACGGTGGGACATTCGAAAACACTTGTCCGATATCGCTCAACCCGTACTCGCCATACAAGGGGTAAATGACGAATACGGCAGCCTCGAACAACTTGACGAGCTTGAGGCATATTGCCGGGCCTCCGTGGCCCGCTTCATTATCCCNAACTGTGGACACGCGCCTCACCGCGAAAATCCGGCAGCGACACTCAGTGCAATTCACGCTCTAATTAATAGACTGCCGTAACCTTGTACACCTGCTCTTCACCTCACAACTGATGCAGTACGGTCTTAATCGGTTCATAATTCAGTCATATTACAGACGCCCGCACGTTGACTTGATGCCAATGCAAATTAACTTCCAGACCGACCCCGAAAGTTACCGGCACTGGCATCTGGAAATTGATGGCGACGTCGCGACATTGCGGCTTGATGTCTCTGAAGACGGCGGCCTATTCGATGGTTATCAGCTAAAACTCAATTCTTACGATCTCGGTGTTGATATCGAGCTTTATGATGCGACCCAACGTTTGCGTTTCGAGCATCCAGCAGTTCGTGCCGTTGTCATTCGTTCTAACCTGGATCGCGTCTTTTGTGCCGGTGCGAATATTCGAATGCTGGCCGGCGCCAGCCATCATCTCAAGGTCAATTTCTGCAAATTCACTAACGAGACGCGCAACGGTATCGAAGACGCGAGCACTCATTCTAGACAACGTTATCTATGTGCCGTTAATGGGGCCTGCGCCGGGGGTGGCTACGAATTGGCCCTCGCGACGGATTACATTATGCTGGCCGATGACGGGGCATCCTCTGTCGCACTGCCAGAAGTCCCGCTACTGGCAGTACTCCCAGGGACAGGCGGCCTGACACGGATCACTGACAAGCGTCGCGTCCGGCGTGATTTGGCCGATGTATTTTGCACACTGGAAGAGGGCGTCAAAGGCCAGCGGGCACTCGATTGGCAGTTGGTAGATGAGATCGTTCCGGCCAGTGATTTCAATTCAGCCGTGGAAAAACGCGCTAAAAAGCTAGCAGCGACGTCCGATCGTCCAAGCGATGGAAAAGGTATTGTCCTGGAGCCCTTGAAACGACGGTCTACGCCTGATCATCTGGCCTATTGCGCGGTCGACCTGACTATTTCGCGGGATGTAGGGGTTGCCACGCTAACCATATCGGGCCCCCAATCCCCTCCACCAACCGATCTGGCCGAGCTGATCAACAGCGGGTCTGCGTTCTGGCCATTGCGCACTGCCCGAGAATTAGACGATGCGATCCTGTATCTGCGCTTTAACGAACCAGAGATAGGGGTGCTTAAGTTTGCCAGTCACGGTGACCTGTCAAGAGTCCTCTCCTATGACCAGTTTCTGGAACAGTATTCTGATCACTGGCTTTGCAGAGAAATCAGACTGTACTGGAAGCGTGTGCTGAAACGACTCGATGTCACTTCCCGTTCCATGGTCAGTGTCATCGAACCTGGCAGCTGCTTTGCCGGNACNCTCGCTGAAATACTTTTTGCCTGTGACCGGAGCTACATGTTGAGCGGAATGCCCGAAGGCACCAACATACCACCCGCCAGTATTTTACTGACCAGCGTCAATTTTGGTGCGTATCCAATGTCTAACGGTCTAACCAGACTGGAGACCCGCTTCCTGGGACAACCGGCATTGCTGAAAGAAGCCGAAATAAGAATTGACGCTCCATTGCTGGGTGACGAATGCGAATCAATGGGATTAGTAACATTTGCCTTTGATGACATTGACTGGGATGACGAAATACGAATTTTTCTCGAGGAACGCGCCGCGTTCTCACCTGACGCCATGATCGGGATGGAGGCCAACCTGCGTTTTGCTGGGCCCGAGACTATGGAAACAAANATTTTNTCTCGCTTNAGCGCATGGCAGAACTGGATTTTTCAACGNCCAAACGCCGTTGGTCAGAANGGGGCGCTGAAGCGCTATGGAAGCGGCCAAAAAGGGGAGTTCAACCGGGAACGGGTGTAATCAACCCTACCCCGAACGGAGAATAATCAATGANTGATTCGGTCAACGTCAACTATGACACCTTGATACCCAATAATGTTGGCCTCGCTTCCGATCGTCGAGTGCTGCGCGGCCTCGAACAGTGGCACAGCAACTACCTCNATTGGTGGAAACAAACTGGACCGGAAGGCTTTCAAGATGCATCNGTTTACTTGCGCACTGCNGTTAGCGTCGAACGTGAAGGCTGGGCCAAATTCGGTTTTGTCAAAATGCCAGACTATCGTTGGGGCATCCTGCTAGCGCCAGCCATTGAGGATCGACGTATNCCATTTGGCNTGCATAAAGGAGAACCTGTTTGGCAGGAAATACCNGGAGANTACCGCGCCATGCTCCGCCGNCTCATCGTCATACAGGGNGATACCGAACCGGCATCGGTCGAGCAACAACGTTACCTTGGTCAAACNGCNCCATCACTTTACGACATGCGCAATGTTTTNCAGGTAAATGTTGAAGAAGCCCGTCACCTGTGGGCCATGGTCTATCTGCTTCACAAATATTTCGGTCGCGATGGCCGCGAAGAAGCACAAGAACTACTTAGTCGGCGATCGGGGGACGTAGACAGGCCTCGACTNCTGGGTGCATTCAACGAAGAAACACCGGACTGGTTATCTTTTTTTATGTTTACCTTTTTTACCGACCGTGATGGCAAGATGCAACTTGAAAGNCTGGCACAGTCAGGATTCGACCCTCTGTCACGCACCACTCGATTTATGTTAACGGAAGAAGCCCATCACATGTTTGTTGGCATAAGCGGTATTTCCCGCGTCATCCAAAAAACTTGTAGCGCAATGAAAGAAGCAGGCATCGAAGATCCGAATGAAATTGAAAAAATTCGCTCTCTNGGAGTTATTGACCTGCCCACCATTCAGAAGAAAGCCAATTTTCATTATTCCGTTTCACTTGATCTGTTTGGATCAGAACTTTCGACCAATGCGGCTAATTTTTTCAATGCAGGCATTAAAGGACGTTACCAGGAAAACGATATTGACGATGATCATTGCCTTACCGACGCGACTTACCCAGTCATGCGTTTGATCAACGGTATCATCACGCAAACTCAGGAAGCCGCTTTGCCCGCACTCAACATGAGACTCCGCGATGATTACGTGCGCGACTGCGCGCGAGGCGTTGAACGATGGAACCAACTCATTGCTAAAGAAGGAATTGAGTTTTGTGTCGAACTGCCGCACGTTGCATTCAATCGACATGTTGGGGAGTTNTCCAGCATCAATGCAACGCCGCAAGGACTGATTATTAACGAGGCCAAGTGGCAGAAAAATATACAAGAGTACTTGCCGTCNGTTGAAGATAAGGCCTACATCGCTTCCCTGATGAGGTCCGTAACGNCNCCTGGCAGTTATGCGTCCTGGATCTCTCCGCCAGCCCGCATGATCGATAACAAGCCGGAAGATTTTGAATTTGTTCGCATCCAACACTGAGCCGTGCCCGCATGATGGTCACGACCTGTGACTAACAATGGCCCCCCGTTTCGTGCGGATCATGTGGGTAGTCTGCTCCGGCCACCCTCCTTAATGCAGGCCTACCATGACCATCGGAATGGCAAGGCAACTGATGTCTCACTCGCTATAGCCCAAGACGATGCCATTCGGGAGGCTATCGCCCTCCAAGAAGCGGTGGGACTCGAATCAATCACTGATGGAGAATTCCGCCGCGCTTCCTATTGGTCGAGCTTTGTCGAACGGGTTGACGGCTTGGAAATTAAAGATGCTGCTTTCACGTTTCGTGACGAAGCTGGCCATGAACAGGTATTCACCGCACCCCATGTCAGCGGCCCTGTGCGACGGCAACAAGCCATCGCAGTCGATGAATTTGACTTTGTTCGTGCATCAACGAGTCAAACACCCAAGACCACCCTGCCCTCACCACCATCCATGCACTTCTGGCGAGTGGATCAAGGCATCGATAAAGCTGTGTATCCCGATGCTAAAAGCTATTTCACTGATCTTGCCGCTGTCTACCGACAGGAAATTGCAGCACTCGCAGCCGCGGGGTCAACCTACATCCAATTGGACGACGTCCCGTTTGCCATGTTGTGTGACCCTGAAGTTCGTGCGAAGGTGGCGTCAAAAAATATCGATCCCGACCAATTGCTTCAGGATTACGTCGCTTTGTGCAACGACAGCCTTCGCGATCGTCCTCCAGGTGTCACTGTCGCAATGCACTTTTGCCGAGGCAACTATAAAGCACACTTTCTGTCCCAGGGAGGATACGAAGCGGTTGCTGACCTACTCTTTAACGGGCTAACAGTGGATGCTTACTTTCTGGAATTTGATTCTCCCAGAGCAGGCGATTTCACGCCTCTACGGTTTATGCCAACGGGCCGACGCGTTGTGCTGGGACTGATCTCAACCAAAACCCCGATCCTGGAAAACCCCGATACATTAATGCGTCGTCTCGATGAAGCGGCATTACATATTGACCCCGCCGCGATATGCATCAGCCCACAGTGTGGATTCGCAAGCACCATCGGCGGTAACCCGCTAACCATCAGTGAACAACGTGCCAAACTCAGCCTGGTGGTAGAAACAGCAGCCGCCTTGTGAAGACAATCGACTTCTTTAAAAACCCAGATAGCGGCTCATTACGTCACTGCCATCCAGAAGCGATCGCGAGTCACCCTGCCAGATGATGCACCCCTTCTCGATAATGAAATGATGATCGGCGATTGCAGCGAGATCTCGCACATTCTTGTCAATGACCAGTATAGATAACCCCTCTGCTTTGAGTTGACCAAGACAAGTCCATATATCCCTCCGGACCAATGGCGCGAGCCCTTCAGTCGCTTCGTCCAGTATCAGCAACCGGGGGTTGGTCATTAGTGCACGCCCGATCGCCAACATCTGTTGTTCGCCCCCTGACAACAAGTTACCCGGTCCTTTTAAACGCACCGCCAATGCAGGAAACATATCCAACACACGATCAAGACCCCAGTTTCGGGCCTTGTTATTCGTTAACTTAGCCGTGGCGACAAGATTTTCCAGCACCGTCAAATTCGGAAAAATCTGTCGCCCTTCGGGGACCAACCCGATGCCCATTTGCGCCACGCGATAACTCGGTAGGTTAGTGATCTTTTGTCCCTCCCACCTCACCTCGCCTTCTCGAACAGGCAGCATCCCCATAATGCAGTGCACAGACGTTGTCTTACCCATNCCNTTTCGGCCCATCAGCGTCACAACCTGGCCCGGTTTAACTTTAAAACAAGTACCAAATAGGGCCTGGCTCGCACCATAAAACGCCTGGATATCGTTGANCTCTAGCATGCGTTTACTTTTAGATTTTCCCGTATTCGAACATCATGTCTCGCTGGCCGACTTGATCGCCGTATTCATGTCTTCGCCCAGATAAGCCTCGCGCACCGATCGATCAGCGCGAATAACATCCGGTGTACCCGTTGCGATGGCCCGACCCTCAACCATCACAGTGATTCTATCGGCGAGTGCAAACACCGCATCCATATCATGTTCAACCAATATGATGGTGCGNGAGCCCTTCAATGATTCCAGCATAGACACCATACGAGTGGAATCTTCCCGCCCCATCCCGGCAGTGGGCTCATCCAGAAAAACCAGCTCCGGATCGGTCGCCAACACCATCGCTAACTCCAGTTGCCGATGTTCTCCATGAGACAAAGGTCCTGCGACCTGCATTGCTGCAGCCTCAAGACCCACCTGAGTCAGTGCCCGCATGGCCGGCTCCGTTAACTGGTCGTCAACAATCGCCGACTCCCAAAACCGGTAGGAGTGCCCTGCCTTCGCCTGCACCGCCAACACCACATTTTCAAGCACCGTCATGTCATGAATGATGCTGGTGATCTGAAAAGATCGTGCCATGCCAAGATGTGGCCGCCGGTAGGCCGGCATCCGAGTAATATCCCGGCCGCGGAAAACAACCTGACCCGCATCCGGTAACACCACTCCAGTTAACTGTGACACCAGCGTAGTCTTGCCCGCACCGTTGGGCCCGATCACGGCATGGACTTCTCGTTCCAGCACATCAAGGGTCAATCCGTTAGTCGCCGCTACGCCACCAAACGATTTGTACAAATCTTTAATACCCAAAATCACCGACTCGCCCATATCAGCGCTCCGGGCGCCTGCCAAGCCAGCTATCGATACCACCCTTGGCAAACAAGACCACCAAAATGAGAAAGATTCCAAATATCAATTGCCAGTACAACCAGAATCCTGAAAGAATCTCCTCCAGGAGAATAAATAAACCGGCACCCAGCACCGGGCCAAAGAGACTGCTCGTCCCACCTAGCACCACCATAAAGATCAACTCTCCTGATCGAGTCCAATCCATCATTTCCGGACTGATAAAACTGGTGAAGTTACCGAGTAAAGCGCCTGCATAACCGCACAACGCCCCTGCGATGACGTAACACACCAGTCTGTAGCGGAAAGTATCAAAACCAAGAGACTGCATTCGACCCTCATTACCGCGCGCGCCCTGAATCACCATACCGAAACGCGAATGTACGATNCGTCGGATTAAATANAGNATACCCAGCAGAGACACAAAGCAAACGTAGTACAACACCGTGTCATTTTCTAAATTGACCCATNGTCCAAACTCGCTTCTCACTTCAATGACCAGGCCATCGTCGCCGCCGTATTCTTCTATTGAAACGAAGGCGAAAAATACCATCATTGAAAATGCCATGGTGATCATGATGAAGTTGACACCACGNGTTCTCAAACACACCAGGCCTGTCAGGAAGGCGAAGGCCGCCGACACAACAACCGCTATTCCTATGTGTATGAAACCGTTATAAATCTCGTAATAGGCAGGAATGCCCACTGCGTAGGCTCCTATGCCCAGGTACGCGGCGTGCCCAAAACTGATCATCCGTCCATAGCCCAGAATTAAATTCAAACTTACCGCGGCAATCGCCAGAATCACNAATCGANTTGCAAGGACAAGAAAAAACTCCCGGCCCGTCATGCTGACAAAGACCGGTAATAGGGCTAGGGCTACGAGCACTACCAGTGTCACCCATCCGCGCAACGTAAGACTTTTCATCGCTAAAAANAACCNAACTCAGCGCCCGCGGGGCCCGAATAACCCTGACGGCCGAACAGCCAGAATCACAGCCATCAGAATGTAAATCAGCATTGCCGATACTGCAGGAGCGGACGTTTCAGCATTTTGTGCTGACATAAACATTTTAAATAAGACATCCAGATACGATCGCCCCATGATGTCGATCAATCCCACCAGAATAGCCGCGATGAACGCGCCCTTGATCGAACCGATGCCGCCGATCACGATCACCACAAACGCCACAATAATGATCTGATTGCCCATTCCGATTGATGCCTCGGTAATCGGCGCAATCATCATGCCGGCTAAACCGGCGAGCACGGCACCAATGACAAAAACAATAGAAAATAACAGTCCGATATTGACACCCAAGGCACTGACCATCTTGCGATTTGATGCCCCCGCACGAATTTGCATGCCAAGTCGAGTCCGCGTCACCAGAATGAATAATCCGAAGGCAACCGCGAGGCCAGTCAGAATGATCGCCACACGATAGGTTGGCACTTCGATGGCATCGCCCAGTGAAACCTGGCCATCCAGCCATGCGGGCAATGGAATGACCTGACCATCAGGCCCCCATATCATCTGTGTCAATGTGTCAAAAACGAGAATTAACCCAAAGGTTGCCAACACATGATCGAGATGATCACGCTGATAGAGGTGCCGCACGACAATCAGTTCAACCAGAACACCCACAACAGCAGTGGCTGGCAGCGCTAACAGTAGCCCCAACCAAAATGAATCCAACCACTGGGTGAGGGTTGCGCAGAAAAATGCGCCAACCATATACAGCGAGCCATGCGCCAAATTGACAAAATCCATGATGCCGAAAATCAGGGTTAACCCTGAAGCCAGCAGAAACAGCAGAATTCCGAGTTGCAGACCGTTCAACAGTTGAACAGTCAGCAGNGTCCAATCCATGATGATGTCAAACNGCCGNGGAAAACAACATTAGCCTCGTGGGGCTGATTCCGGCAGGCAGAGNNTCACCACNNGCCTGCCGGATTCATTCAGCCAAATACGAGTGCNATTACAGTTTGCACTGGCCGTGATAGCTATCCTGATGATCACTCAGCACTGTCGACACATGCGANACGAACCAATCCCCGTTGGCATCCTTTTTAACCGTCCGCAGATAGAAGTTCTGGATCGGGAAATGATTGGAACCATATCGGTACTTACCCCNCACGCTTGGAAAGTCCGCCTTTAACATGCCAGCNCGAATACCATCCTGGTTGCTGGTNTCTCCGTTAACGGCATCGACGCCACTTTTGATCAACATAATCGCGTCGTAGGATTGTGCTGCGTAATGCGTTGGGTATCGACCGGTCTTGGCCTTGAAGTCAGCGACAAATCGCTTGTTCGTCGCATTATCAAGATCTGGTGCCCAGAACATCGTATTCCACGAGCCAAGAACACCTCCAAGTTTTGCTTTCTGCAAACGCNCAAGAGACAACGCATCCACCGTAAAGACCGTGTAAAGTGGAATCTTTCCACGCAANCCGGCCTGATCATACTGCTTGATGAACGCNGGCCCGGCCGGACCCGGGTAAAAGACAAAAATAGCGTCCGCNCCCGATNCTTTGGCTTTCGCGAGTTCTGCGGAAAAATCAAGTTGCATGTCCTTACCCCACTTGGTCATGTCTTTTCCCACGATTTCTCCCTTAAAAGTTCGCTCAACACCCGCCACCATGTTCTTACCGGCAGCGTAGTTGGGCGACATAATGTATAGCTTCTTTACACCCTTCTTGTTCAGAACCTCCCCTGTAGCCATTGGGTTTTGATCGTTCTGCCATGAGGAAGAAAAGAAATTCTTGTGGCATAACTTTCCGGCTAACGGTGACGGTCCTGCATTGGCACTGATCAAAAATTTACCTCCNTCCANTGCNGATTTCCGTGATGCGAGCAACACATGTGACCAGATAAATCCGGTGACAAAGTGCACGTCATCCTGTTTCACCAGTTTGTCGGTTTTCTGTTTGCCGATTTCTGGTTTAAACCCATCGTCTTCAACGATAAATTCAACGGCTTTGCCACCCATCTTATGACCAATATGATCCAAGGCGATGTTTGCGGCATCAACCATATCTCGCCCCATAGCGCCTGCCGGGGTGGTCAGTGTTGTGACAAATCCGATGCGCACGTTGTCAGCAAATGCCGACGTCGCAACCAACCCCAGTGAGAGAACAAAATACTTAAGTAAACGACTCATCATCATTCCAGCTCCTCCTTCAGCGTTGTCATAACGATATCCGGCATCGCCGGCACCGCGGTTTCTATATTCTGGCTTCCGTCTGCGTGAATCATACCCCAGACATCAGAGAATCCAGAATGTCCAAATGTTCACTGTTGGGCAACCAACCAACAGGCGGGATAGGTCCCCATTTAACTCGATTTCAACCGTTGGGCTAACTCTCCCTTGATAATCTTCCTTGTTGGCGTCAACGGCATTTCCTCAACGATTTCCAATCGTTCCGGCCATTTCACCTTAGAGATATTCTCACCTTCAAGCAACACGCAGACCTCCGTCAACGACAAATCGAACCCCGGTTGGAGGGTAACAAAACAGCAGGCCTTTTCGCCCAATATNGGATCCGGCATAGCCACAATAGCCGCCTGATCAATGGCATCGTTCTGCATTAACAGCGCTTCAATATCCGTCGGGTTGTATTTGACACCGCCACGATTGATCAAATCCTTTGTGCGGCCGGTAAGACGGATGTACCCCGTATCGTCGATGCAAGCCAAATCTCCGCTACGAAACCAGCCGTCCGTGGTAAATGCCGCCNCGTTGGCTTCCTGGTTATCAAGGTAACCACCGAATACCGACGGGCCACGAATTTCAAGTTCGCCTTCCTCACCCGCCAACAGAATGTCACCGTCGAGCGACCGNATGCGCACTTCATTACCACGAGCCGGTNNACCTGCACTTGTAGCCGCAACACTCAGCGGATCCGATGCGCGAGTAAAACTCCCCGCCTGGATTTCAGTCATGCCCCATAACTGGGCAACCGTACTGGCCGGTATCGCCGCTTGATAGCTTTCAAGCACATATGTGGGACACGATGCCCCAGAGAAAACAGAAAAACGCACAGATGCAAAGTCTCTCTGATTGATCAATCCTTGACCCAACATAGCGGCTGCGTGTGCCGGGCCGAGAAACAACATAGTCGGTTGGTGTATTGAAACCGCCTGTCCCAGGTCTTGTGGCGTAAATGCAGGTAACAAAACCGCCGCCGCNCCGCGACTCAACGCCATATGAAAGTTGAATATCCCGTAGAGATGACTGAATGGTGCCGCCGATAGAATGCGATCATGCTCTGTGACCTCAAATTCGTCTGCCGCTGCCTCGATGTTGCCGAGCATGTTCTGATAAGTCAGCGGCACCCCTTTGGGACTTGATGTCGTCCCCGAGGTATACAACAACAGACATGGATCCGCCGCCACTGCACGGTCATGCTGATCGAGGGGTGTNCCGGACTTCGCGAGGCTCCAAAATGACCGTGCTTCGCGCGGGGCCTGCCCGACAATAATGACCTCCTCAAGCGAACTCAAACGACATCTTTCGGCCAGCATAATTGATGCGAGGTCGTAACCACGAAAAACATCCAAAGCGACAACAGCACGGGCCTGACTGTGCTCAAGAAGAGATGCAATGTCACCGGCCCGGTATGGCATGTGAATGGTTTGTAAAACGGCACCGATTCGCGCCACCGCGAGGTGCCCGACCACAAATTCGACTGTGTTGGGTAACTGCATCGCAATGACATCACCCCGCCCCAGACCAAGCCCNTTAAGACCAGATGCAATCGCGCCTACCTGCGCATNCACCTCGGAATAACTCATACTGTGCTTACCGGCNATCAGCATCGGCGCATTCGGTCGTGACACGGTGGCCTGGTTTACCCAGGTATCGAGAGTGGCTTCGCCCCACAAACCTTCTGTCAGAAAGCGGGCAACCTCAGCCGAATTAAATGTGAGGGCTGCCCTGACCCGCATTCCAGCTTCGGGATAATTTATTCTGTCTGCCGGGTCTTCATACTTGTCTTCGCGCCAACGTCGACCGCCTCCAAGGTGAAATAGTTTTCGATGCTGATCAATTCGATAGTGCTGACGTTCCAGGTAAACCCGAATGAAGCGAACCTGATCCACTGAAAGACCTACGCGCGACGCAATTTCGGTATCGGTAAGCCCCATGTCTGCGCGCTGTTCTTCAACCGCATCGTAATCAAGCAATCGAACGGGATCGCCTCGCCGGCGCTGTCGATTCAGACTCAGCTGATAGATGGACTCACCGTACGAATCGATCATGTTCTGAGTCACGCCGAAGGGCATATGTCTATTCGCCTCTGTCCTCGGTCGATGCCTCAGCCGCCTTGCGGCGTGCCAGGCCACGCTTCAACGGATTCGATAACGGTGCCTGTTGTGCGATGGGGCAAACCCGCATGCATTCAAAGCACAGCGCTAGAAGCTCACCGGCACCAATCGAAAGTTTGTACCAGATGGCTTGACTCTCTGGACCGTACAACGCCATCGCCTGATCGAGTGGGTCTTTGGCCTTGAGTGTTTCCATCAATATCCCAGGAATGGCCTCGTACTGCTGAGACATCTCAGCACATTTGTCTGCCTCGAAACACGATTCCTCCGTTCGCCCATCAGCGTCGATCGTCCCACTGAGACACCCGGCTGGACAAAATTTCTGACACGGGGTCCGACCTTGTTTTCGATACAGCTCGACACAGGATGGGTGAGGGCACGGGTTTTCGGCCATCGGGCCATCACTGGCAAGCGGCATCTCCGTGAATACCGAACTGTAATAGAGCATGCCGAATTCGGGATGCAGAAGAATATCACCGGCCATTGAACGCGCACCAATACCTGCCACCTCAGCATGTAGCTTCATGCTTTGCATCGGAACGCGCGCTCCCTGTTCCGGATCAATGTCAGGGGGACAAAATACTGCACGATAACCAAAAGCGGATTCAATATAAAATGCCAGTCCAAACGCAATCTTGTACGCCAAAGTTTCGGTATCACCGACATAGGCAAGGGTTTTCGCGTTCGCAGTCCAGGCCCCGGCCGTCCCACCGCCCACACCGATAGAGATCACCGAGCGAACCTTTGGCATCAAGGCACGAGGACCGTGGCCTGCGGGCGACATTCGTTCTAGAATCTGAACATCCGCTACGCCGACTGCCAGCGCTCCCTTCTTAGCGCAATAGGCATCGATGCGTGATCGAACTTCGATCGGATCAAACCCTTGTGTCATTGTGCAGATTCTGAGTTATCAATGATCGCTATCCCTGTTAACAANCTACCTGTCGCCNAAATCCTTTCCGCCGCCCGTGACCATAACACTATCGAGATCATTGATCGGAAATAAACACCCAAACCGTACTCTATCCTGATCATTCCAGAAACATATCATGCAATCGGTAACGCTGGATTTTGCCAGTNGAAGTGCGAGGTAATTGATCGATGAAGTTAATCCAACGCGGGTATTTGTAGATCGCTAACTGTGAACGTGCCAGCGCTTTAAGATCATCTTTGAGCTTTGTCGAGGCCTGGACATCATCTTTCACGACAACAAATGCGCAGGGTTTCTCTAAACCTTCCTGGGTGCGGCGACCCACCACTGCGACATCAGCAACCAAGGGGTGGCGTAACAATACCGATTCCACTTCCATGGGAGACACCCAGATACCCCCCACCTTCAGCATGTCATCCCGACGACCCCGGTAATGGTAAAACCCCTCATCATCTTCAACATACTGATCACCGGTCCGAACCCATTCTCCAACAAATGTCTCTTTGGTTTTCGTAGGCTGATTCCAGTAACCCACCGCTGCTGACATCCCCTTTACCTCAAGCGCACCTACATCACCTGACGACACTTCGGCACCGGTCCGATCGACCAAACGCAAGGTATAGCCTGGCACCGGCTTTCCCGAAGTTCCAAATCGGATTTCTCCAGGCCGGTTACTAAGGAAGGTCTGCAACATTTCGGTCGTACCTAAGCCGTCGATAATGTCTACCCCACACCGATCGACCCATCTTCGAGCCACGTCTTCCGGCAACGCTTCACCGGCAGAAACACATAACCTCAAACGTGCCAGTGCCGCTTTCGGTATTTTCTCAAAGCTCGCCAAAAGTTGTGCATAGAGCGTCGGCACGGCAAAAAAGAGGGTCGGCTGATGCTCACATAAACAGGCAACAATGTGTTCAGCAGTTGGCCTATGGCCTGTTACAACGGATGTCGCTCCCGCATAGAATGGAAAGGTCATCGCGTTACCCAGGCCATAGGCAAAATGCATCTTGGCGGCGGAAAAGGTGACATCCTCAGGGGATATCCTAAGCACACTCTGCCCAAACAATACGGCGGTATGAATCAACGCTTGATGACGATGCATGACACCTTTTGGTGGTCCCGTCGAACCCGAGGTGTAAAGCCAAAAAGCGATATCCTCCGGTTTTGTGGGCCACGCCGTCAGTTCATTCGATGCCTCGGCCATGCGACCAGACAGTGACGTGCTGAGCGCGCTGCGCTCATCGACGACGATCACCTCGCAGACGAACGACACTGACTTGGCTAGGCGCTGAAAAGGCACCGCCAAATGCGTATCAGTGGCCACCAATCTGGCTGCACTATCAGACAAGAGTGCCCGGTAGTCCTCTTCGGTCAGGCGGGTGTTAAGTGGCACCGCTACCGCCCCAATCTTGACCGCAGCCCAAAAGACGGTAACGAACTCAATGCCATCGGGNAGACAAATGAGGATTCTNTCTCCGACCNNNACCCCTATGTCACGCAGCACATTACCGCAGCGATTGACGCGCTGCAAAAGCGCCCGATAACTGTAGGGACCCNTATCATCAATGAGCGCCACCCGATCGCCCCAGCCTCGTTTAACGTTGTGATCAACGAACTCGAGTGCCGCGTTATAGGCCAACGGTAATCGTATAGATGGAGGCCATTGTGTGTTATCAACAGACGCGTAATCACTCTTGATCACAGCGCTGCTCCCTTAGCAGTATTGGCAACAAACTACGAAAGCGGATCAACCCATAATAGGCGGTGACCTGTAGTGGCGAACGATGTCATTCAGGACTCTGCAGGCACGGCCTCACGCAATTTGAATCTTCGAATTTTTCCGGTCGCGGTTTTCGGGAGGTCGTCAACNAATTCGATCCATCGCGGGTACTTAAATGGCGCCAAGCGTGTCTTAACGAAAGCCTGAAGCTCCGTTTCCAGCTCAATCGTTAGCGCAATATCTTCCTTCAGCACCACATAGGCTTTTGGTTTTATNAGACCNGCTTCGTCTTCTTGAGCCACCACAGCGACTTCCAACACTCGNGATTCAGCTAACAGTGCACTTTCGATCTCAAAAGGTGACACCCAGATTCCGCCGACTTTAAGCATGTCATCAGTTCGACCAAAATAATGATAATAACCGTCCTCATCGACAACATACTTATCACCAGAACGGATCCACTCCCCTTCAAACGTGTGTGCANTCTTGTCTCGCTGATTCCAATAGGACGAGGCGCCAGATGGTCCGCTAACCAGCAGCTCTCCCATTTCCCCGGTTGATACCTCGTGGTTATNCTCATCAACAATCCGCAATCGATAACCCGGTACCGCTCTACCTGAGGTNCCGTAACAAATATCACCGGGTCGGTTACTGAGAAAAATATGTAACATTTCAGTACTGCCGAGACCATCTAAAACCGGTACGCCGAATCGGCGCTCCCACTCTTTCCCCACCTCAGACGGCANCGCTTCACCGGCNGAAACNCACAANCGCAACGCGTCAGACACTCGCGATCGATCGTTGTCCGGATTTGCCAAAATCGCATTGAAAAGCGTCGGCACTCCAAAGAAAATCGAACTTTCCTGGCTCTTTAACACGCCGAGCACGGCATTCGGCGTCGGTCGTTCGGCCAACAATGCGGCGCCGGCACCCACATGCAAGGGAAATGTCATTGCGTTACCCAGACCATAGGCAAAGAATAACTTAGCGGCAGAAAACACTCGATCATCTGGTCGAATACCGAGCACNTGNTCACCATACAAAGNAGCCGTTTGAATCAGGTCAGACTGATGATGGATCACCCCTTTGGGGGTACCTGTCGAGCCCGAGGTGTAAAGCCAGAAAGCCGCATCATCACAACAGGTTTCAGCTACTGGTACTGCCGCCGCCTCACTCTTGATTAAGGTATCCAATTCCAGGCCACCGCTGGGGTGACTGCCACTGACCACTACCTGCTTCAGAAACGGCTGGTCCTCTATGCAACCAGTAAAACGGTCATACAACACGTCGCTGACCACCAAAGCAACCGCGCGGCTGTCGCGCAACATGTAATCGTAGTCAAACTTCGTCAGCAGCGTGTTAACTGGCACGGGTACCGCCCCGATACGGATGGCACCCCAGAACACAGCCGCAAATTCAAGGGTGTCGAGCATGCACACGAGNACACGCTGNTCTCTGTNCACACCCAGTGTAGCCAACGCNGCNCTGGTTCGCCCNACACGGTNCACGAAATCAGCATAGGTATGCTGACCCGCGTTGTCGACGAACGCAATCCGTTCGCCATGACCGACGTCCAAATGGCGATCTACAAAATGTTGTGCCGCATTATATTTCCGAGGCACATCGACACGTAGGGAGGACAAGTCTCGACTCACTTAACCACCAGCGATCGCCCGCATGAAACTTATTTGATCACCATCGCTAATCTTCGCCTCACCCTCGCCTGACAAAATCGTTTGCCCATTCAGCACGGCAAGCGTTAACTCATCATCTATACGATCGACCAATTCCGGATAGCGCCGACAGACCGTTTGACGAAGGCCTGCGACGTTGTTAACCGCCTCGTCAACGACCACCATCCTTTCGGCTTCTCCCGGTAGATCGTGTGGCAACTCGACACGAATAGAAAAACCGGTCACCGTTCGCGCCAACCTCTCATGACGTTCTGGTCCCGGAATACCATGCTCTGTCAGACCGGCCACATGGTAATAACGCTTCTTGAGCGCTTCGAACTCATCGCGGTCGATCAATTCACCCTGAAATGGACCTTCATCGATAGGCTCGTCGAACCAACGCTGCGGTAACGTATCGTCGGCGACTCGAAGTCCAATTCGATAATTGATCATTCGCTCAAGAGCCGTGATGTTACTTCCTGCTAACAAGACTTCATCGGAACTGAATTGAATACCCGTCAAACGCGTCAGCTGGCCTGCGAAGTCATTGCTGTCAGGCAGGCTTGGAGAATTGAATAATTTAGTATTGAAACGACACATCCCAACCGCATCGCCACTCGCGTACTGATCTTCACACCGTGCCACACTGTGCTCCTTACCGATATAACTATTCGGCTCAGCAGACACTGCAGCGCCATACAACTCTCGCTTGTAATCCGGATCATCGTTAATGCGCGGATTGATCTCAAGGGTCACCCGATTTCTAAGATGGTCCATTCCGCGCGTCGCAACAGCAAGTCCGAGGGCAAACGCCTTGATGATCCTGGAGTCATGTGGATCCGATTGAAATAATCCTTTAGAGGCCATGCGATAGCGCAAAGCCTCAGCCGGATACTTACCGCGCTCGACCGCCTGCGCCGAGTCGGCAATAGTGTCACCAAAACCCTCACGTTCGGCTGTTTGAAACAACAACGTTTCTATCAACACAGGGTCGCCCCAGTTGGGGGCCAGTCCACTGCAGTCCGCATCAGAAATAATACCGCGCTGATAAAGCTCCATTGCCCACGCGATGGCACTGCCTGTGCTAGCAGAGTCGAGCCCTAGGTCGTTAAGAATGTTATTGAATCTGAGCACGTGCTCGGGGCGGTCTATTCCCAAATTCGGGCCGAACTTCCCTAAGGTCACGTATTCCGGACCATCGCCGTGGCGATAGGGATCAGTTTCATCTGCATCAGGAATCCGATTAAGTGCGCGGCAATGCACTGGACACTTGTAACAACCGGCCATTCCGTCGCGGAACTGATCAAAGTTCTCCGCATCAAGCGAGTCGTGCCAACTGGTTTTCTGGTTGTTATAGGTACCCAATGCCCCAAGTAAGCGACTCGGCTTGTATAAAAAGGGTGTACCCACTGTCTTTAAGACTTTCTTCGCGACTCCGGTGCTGAGGATCTTGCGGCCAATCCGTTTATTGTCCTCGCGATGGGATTTGTCAATCGGAAATTCTGGCGGCCGCCCTCTGACCAGCACCGCCTTGAGTCGCAGCGACCCCATCTTCGCACCACTCCCGCCACGAGCAAATATCGACTTGGGACCCGCCATAATGCCACTGCACAATACCTGCTTCTCGCCCGCTCGAGTAATACGCGCCAAGGCCATGTTACGGCCCTCGCGACAGTCAAAGTCCTGCTCAATAGCACCCGTCAATTCAATGTTATTCATTCCGCGATAACGACTCGCATCACAGAATTCGATCCGCCCGTGCTCAAATTTAAGTAACGTCCAACGCAGCGCCTGACCATAGACTACGAGGTGATCAATACCGTGTCGTCTAAGATACGCTGGGAAATAATCACCCGCGTTTGAATCCAATATCGCCTCGCTGTCCGGTGCAAGGCTTGTCACGTTACCCCGTGGGCCACCTGGCACGTGTCCGGTCAAAACCCCCGCGCCAAAAATAAGCGGGACACCAGGGTTCAGCGCATCAAGACCGTCTTCTAGTAAGTTGTATAGCAACACCATATTGCCACCGCGGCCGCCAAGAAAATCTCGAAGCATTGCCCTCGACAAGTAGGCTTCACGAATTTCCTGTCGCGCAAGGTCAACGAATACCACTGCACCCTGACTTGGATATTGCGGTGTAGTATGCAAACGATCGCATAAGCGATCCACTCGTTGTCTTATGTTCATAAAACGTCACACCAGTAGCAAGGTAGTGTGATTATAGCCACCCGCTCTGTGGCAGGCGCTGCAATACCAAACTTATGCGTCCCGTGGCCGTATACTTTGCCCCATCGCCCGTTTGCACCACACCCACTGACATCCTAGATGGAAAACTCAGACCCTATTGTCGTCATCGGCGCCGGCATGGTCGGCGTATCGTGCGCCCTGCACCTACAGCGTACTGGTTGTCGAGTCATTTTGATCGAACGNAACACACCTGGCTCTGGGACGACCTATGGCAATGCATGCACCATCGCCCGCTTTGGCTGCATTCCCATCAATCAACCGCAGCTCTTACGCCAACTACCCAGACTGCTCTTGGGACGACGTCAACCGCTTTCTGTTTCGTGGTCATACCTTCCCAAAATGATCCCTTGGTTATGGCAGTTTCTGCGCCACTGTCAGCCGCACCACTCCCGTGCAATCTCGCAGGCACTCGCCAGTTTGCTGAGACACGCGGAAGATGAAGCACTGGAATTATTCCGGACTGCCCGCGCCGGGCATCTGCTGGCACGACAGGGCTTCCTATCCGTTTATTCCACAACACTCAGTTACCAAAACGATCAGACCAACCGACAACTTCGTCAGCAACTACTGGGTAACGATCTGGTCGAACTCGATCAGGGTGAGATCGACGAACTGGAGCCAGCGCTTGCCGGTCGTTTTCCACATGGCTATGTCTACAGTCAGGGTTTTCACCTGATGGACCCACAACAAATGACCCAGGAGATGGTAGAGCAATTCTGTCGCGACGGCGGCACATTGATTTGCGACGACCTGCATCGAATCGAACACGAGTCGAAAGACCAGTTAAAGTTGTCTGGAAAACAGGCGACTTACACTGCAAGTCAAGTTGTGATTGCGGCAGGCGCCTGGTCAGGACATTTTCTTGGTGACACACTCGAGTCGCTGCCATTAGATACCGAACGCGGGTACCATGTGCTTTTCCCTGATGACGGCCAGATAATCAGTCACGTTATCGGGCTACCCGATGCGGGATTCTTCTTGGTACCCATGGCCCATGGCCTGCGAGCCGCAGGCACCGTCGAACTCGCCGGACTCGACGCGCCATCCAATCCAGAACGCATCCACTATATTGAAGGTCAGGCACGACTGGCGCTTCCCACGCTCGGACGATCGTCTGACACCTGGCTTGGGTTCCGCCCTACCCTGCCTGACAGCCTACCGGTGATTGGCCGCTCGCGGCATTTGCGCAACGTCATTTTTGCCTTTGGACACCACCACCTAGGTCTCACACTAGCGGGGATCACCGGTCGGTTGGTGAGCGAGATTGCAACGGGTGCGCCCCCATCTGTCGATCTCACGCCGTTTGACGGGGCTCGATTTCGCTGATTGTCTGGCGCTCAAGGTAAACTGTCCGCTTTAATCGGAACGGTAGAACATGATGGAGTTTCTCAGTGAGTACGGGCTATTTCTCGCCAAAACGGTCACTCTGACCGTCGCCATTGTCGCAATAGTCGGCTTTGTTCTGACTGCGGCAATGCGCCAGCGGCAGTCACCGGCAGAAAGCATCGAGGTCAAGAATATTAATGATCACTATCGTGATATGAGTGATACGCTAGATCACGCCATGCTGTCTAAACCCGCGTTAAAGACTCGGCGCAAAGCAGACAAGAAAACCAACAAAGCAAAGAAAAAAGCACTCAAACGTGGCGATGAACCCAAGCGCAAGCGACTTTTTGTGCTCGATTTTGATGGGGATCTCCGGGGCAGCGGAATTAGTGCGCTTCGTGAGGAAATCACGGCATTACTCACCGTGGCTACAAACCAGGACGAAGTCCTGATTCGTCTTGAAAGTGGTGGCGGCCTTGTACACGCCTATGGTCTTGCCGCCTCACAGTTGGCTCGCATCAAGGATCGGAATATTCCCTTAACTGTAGCAGTCGACAAAGTTGCGGCAAGCGGAGGTTACTTGATGGCCTGTGTTGCTGACAAAATCATCGCGGCTCCGTTTTCCATCATTGGCTCGATTGGCGTCATTACACAAATTCCAAACTTTCATCGTTTGCTGAAAAAGCATGATGTTGATTTCGAACAGGTGACGGCAGGTGAATTCAAGCGGACAATCACCATGTTTGGTGAATCAACCGACAAAGCCCGGGAAAAACTGAAGCAGGAAGTAGAAGACACCCATACCCTCTTCAAAGACTTCGTCAAGCAACAACGACCCGTCGTTGAACTCAGCGAGATTGCGACAGGAGAATATTGGCTCGGCAAACGCGCACACGAGCTCAATTTAGTGGATGCGCTTGGTACGAGTGATGACTATCTGCTTAACGAANGAGACANCGCTGACATTTTTGAGCTTCACTACAGCGTAAAACAAAAGNTGCTTGAGCGCATCACGNCGATGTTTGGAAAACTTGGACNCCNGGGNCTATCGCTAAACGACNACGACCGGATNCCCAACCTGACCTNATTNCANCTTAGGAGAGACTGCATGATCTACACNCTGGGCGATCGNATNCCANGTATTGATGACAGCGCTTATGTNGCAGANNACGCCACCATCATTGGATCGGTTGAGATNGGTCCGGAAGCGAGCNTTTGGTTTGGGACCGTATTGCGAGGTGACAATGATGTTATNCGAATCGGGGCAAGAAGCAACGTACAGGATGCGACTGTGATCCATGTCGANCCCGGCATTCCGACCACCATTGGAGAAGATGTCACTATTGGTCATAGCACNATGATCCATGGTTGCACNATTGAACGNGGATGCTTGATTGGCATCGGTGCNATCATCCTTGATCACGCACGGATNGGGGAAGAGTCATTGGTTGGAGCGAACAGCCTGGTCACGGAAGGTAAGGAATTCCCTGGCCGGTCTTTAATATTAGGATCACCGGCACGGGTTGTGCGGCCCCTCACCGATGAAGATATAGCAGCAATCCGGCGGGCTACGGACCACTATGTGGCCAATACGCGTTATTACAAAGCAAACCTGAAACCCTGGTCACCCAGTGGCGATTAATCGCTCACCTTAATAACACTCCCTTTAACTATGACCTAACGCAACATGTCAATCTTTGAGACCAATCTTGAGCCCAATCCTGCGAACTATGTTCCGTTGTCACCGGTGAGCTTTCTTAAACGTGCTGCCAGTATCTGTCCAGACAAAACAGCCATTATCCACGGTGCGCGCCGCTACAGTTATCTGGAATTCTGGCAGCGCTCNTGCAGGCTGGCGTCGGCGCTATCTGCCCGCGGAATACAAGCCGGTGACTGCGTTGCCATCATGGGCGCCAACACGCCGGAGATGCTAGAAGCCCACAACGGCGTACCGATGATCGGGGCAATACTCAACTCACTTAACATCCGCCTCGACGCCGACACACTGGCCTTCATACTAGAACATGGTGAAGCCAAAGTGCTTCTGACCGACCGCGCTTTCTCCTCGACCATCAGTGCTGCACTGGCCCAGCTGAAGCAGGACATTCTGGTTATCGACATCGATGACCCCCTTGCGGACGAGGGTGACCTGATTGGCAATCTCGATTACGAGACCTTTCTGACTGAAGGATCAGAACATTTCAACGCCACCCAGCCGACCAACGAGTGGCAGGCACTATCTCTACTCTACACCTCTGGTACAACTGGCAACCCAAAAGGTTGTGTTTACCATCACCGCGGTGCCTACCTTAATGCCATTGCGAACATGACTAACATGGATGTNAGGCGAGACTCTACCTACTTATGGACTTTGCCAATGTTCCATTGCGATGGCTGGACCTTCACCTGGGGGGTAACCGCGGCCATGGCGACGCATATCTGTCTGCGCAAAGTAGAGCCCAAACTAATTTACCATGCCATTGCCGAGCATTCTGTGACCCATATGTGCGGCGCCCCGGTTGTACTGACAGCGCTGGCCAACGCGCCGCAAGATGATCGATCGCTATTCGATCATACGGTCCAAATCGCTACCGGCGGCGCCGCCCCGCCCTCAGCCGTGATCGAAGCGATGGAAGCCGCGGGATTTAATGTTATCCATCTCTACGGACTGACAGAGACCTATGGACCGGCCACCGTTTGCCTGCCGCAGGATGACTGGTCAACCTTAGCACTGAACCAGCGCTCGGCACGCATTGCCCGCCAAGGCGTGCACAACTTTACGCTCGAGGGTGCGACCGTGAAGGACCCGAACAACATGCANGACGTCGCCCGGAATGGACAGACCATGGGGGAAATCATGATACGAGGCAACACCGTCATGAAGGGCTACCTCAAAAACGTAACCGCGACTAACGAAGCCTTTGCTGGGGGATGGCTACATACGGGTGACCTCGCAACCCAACATGCGGATAACTATATTGAGGTTCGTGACCGTTCCAAGGACATCATTATTTCCGGAGGCGAAAACATCTCGAGTCTGGAAGTCGAAGAAACCCTCTACCGGCACTCCAAGATTCTGGAAGCCGCCGTCGTGGCTTGTCCTGATTCGAAATGGGGTGAAACACCTTGTGCTTTTGTCACACTACGTGAGGGCGTTACGGCTGACGCCAGTGACATTATTGCCTTTTGTCGAAACCACATGGCTCACTTCAAGAGCCCTACAAGGATCGTCTTTGGTCCGTTACCCAAAACCTCGACCGGCAAGATACAGAAATTCGTCCTGCGCGAGCGTGCTGCACAAAAGTAACGTACGACCAACAGGCAAACTGTGGTGTTTGAATCATTTCAATCACCTAGCCTCTCGGACTGAGGCCACACCAAAGGGAATCGACCACTATCTAAACGCTGACCATCGATATGGTGGTCGGACCTCAAATCGGCATGTGTGCCTGCTCGAGTGTCATAGACAGCATCATCCCCGGTATAGCGAACAGCATAGCCGCGGCGACGCACTCGCTCCATCAAGTTACCACCTGCACCGTGCACTGTTAAGGCGTGAAATGCATAAACGTCACCCGGCGCCAACTCCCAACTGACAATATCGTAATCGGTGCGACNACTTTCTATATCAGGTATCAATTCATAGTCCGGNTTNTCATCGTAGTCATCGAACCCCTCAGTCTCNCCAAATGCCTGCGGCTGAAACCAACGTGCCCAACGATGTGATCCACGAATAAATTCAAGCGCCCCACTTTCTAGGGTCACTGGATCAAGCGCAATCCAGAACGACATCACTTGCCACCCGCGCACGGCCCAGTAGGGTTGGTCGTTGTGCCAACGNGTTGAATTCTGGGTGGCCGGCTCTTTGACAAACAACTGGTCATACAGCAAATTCACGCGATCTGTTTCCAACAAACTAGCAGCCATCGCAGGCAGTGATGAATCAAAACAAAAGTGCCGAAGTGCCGAGTCAGTTTCCCATGTCCGTAAGTTACCGTAAAACCGACCTCGGCCATCTTGCGACGTATAACTGTGTACAAAGGGGCCGGGCCTCTGGATATCGCGTTCGATGGCATTGCGAAGANCGATCACTCCTGCACGATCAACCGCCTGGCGAACTACAATCACGCCATCTTTTCGAAAGGCTTCGACCTGTTCACTGGATATCAACCCTTTGAGGTCTGACGTCATAGCATTGGAAATCATCGATCAGTTTCNCCAGCCCCTTTAACATAATTGGCAGGCCAGGCAGGCATCTTCGATCTCGCGTCTAGTATCGATTACACTTGGCTCCAAGCAACGCAACGACCGGCCAATAATAGGAATTACGACATTATGCGCTCTTTTCTTGATATCGATCTCAACACCCTAACCATCGATCGAACAGAACTGGAAGGCGAAGCGATCGCGCGGAGCGGCCGTTACCTAATTGCCAAAACGTTACTGGATTCAGGCAAGGCAACAGTTGACCCCTTGTCGCCAGAGAACCCTTTAATGTTCTCTGCCGGACCATTTGCTGGCACCAACTTTTCGAATGCCAACCGCACCAGCGTCGGCTGTAAGAGCCCATTGACTGGGGGCATTAAAGAGGCCAATACCGGTGGCACATTTGGATTCGCGCTAGGCCAACTACATCTTGCCGGGCTAACCCTCCACGGTGCGTGTGAAGATTGGACCATCATTCACATCGCCAAAGATGGCTCCATCCGTTTTGATTCGGCTGAGGGATATCTTGGTATGGGTAATTTCGAAACTGCTGCCAAGCTCCATGAGCACTATGGCAAAAAGGTCAGTCTTGCACTGTGTGGACCAGTTGGTGAATATCAGGGACTGCTAGCTGGCATTTCTTTCAGTGATGTTGACCTGCGCCCTTCTCGACTGGCCGCACGAGGCGCCGTTGGAGCGGTCATGGGCAGCAAAAAAGTCAAAGCAATCGTTATTGATTTGAACAAGATGCCAAAGTTGCATGATCGCAAGAAATTTATGGGATCAGTGAAACAATACAATTCACTGCTCGATGAGCAAGATCCAGTGCATACCATGCGTAATCTCGGTACAGCATTCATGGCTGACGTACAGAATCATATGGGCGGCATTCCCGTTCGAAACTTCAGCGCTGGCCAACTCGTCAATACGGAAGAAGGAACGATGACAATGGGCGGAGAATTTATTCGCCAACAGAATCTTGAGCGCGGTGGAGAAACAACCCACGCTTGTATGCCTGGGTGCACAATCGAGTGCAGCAACGTCTATGTCGATGCCGACGGTAAGGAAATCGCCTCACCCATCGAATATGAGACGCTTGGCCTGATGGGAACTAACTGTGGTCTAGACAACCCTGACGACTTGGCACACATGAATTTTATTGCCAACGATCTTGGGATCGATACCATCGAAACTGGCGCCATGATCGGAGTCCTTATGGAAGCGGGTCTCGGCGAATTTGGCGACGTCGATTTTATGCGCAGCACCCTTGAAGAAATTGCCAAGGGTACGGATAACGGTCGCCTATGGGCCGGTGGTACTGCCCATGTCGGCGCCCACTACAAAGTCGCTCGAGTCCCAGTGATCAAACGGCAAGCTATCAGCGCCTACGATCCTCGTGTCGTAGAAGTGACTGGCATTACCATGATGGTGACTGCCCAAGGTGCCGATCACACCGCCGGCAATGTGCCCACGATGGACTGTACAGACAAGACCATGGAAGAGATGGTCGCTGCCAGCGTGGAGGCCCAGGTCCTGACTGCTGCGGCCGACTCGCTCGGTCTTTGCATGTTCGGTAGGTCGGTAACCAATACTCGAATTGACTTTGTAATGAGTGCAATTAACCAGGCATTAGGAACCGAACTNACGCCTTCATTCTTTACTGAACTNGGCAGCGACGTTCTGAAACTTGAAGATCAATTCAACGCGGCTGCCGGATTNACNGTGGAAGATGACGAGTTNCCATCGTTTTTTTACGACGAACCTGTCGCTCCCACTAATAAGGTCGCGCGCATTCACGGNCCTGACGTNCGTCAGTATTTACCGCACTGANTCCAACGCGNCGGCAACGCAATCGGTAAAGGNGCTATCNAATTGGCTGAACAGANNCTATCTCTGCTTAGCGANGANCTCGAGACATACGTCCGAGTGCATTGCCAGCCTGAAGACAAACTGCTGCAGGAACTCAGGGCAGAAACNCAAAAAACNCTNAAGTANCCGCAGATGCAGGTNGGCCCAGTTGAGGGCGCTCTACTGAGGCTTCTGGTCAGCATTTCCNGCGNGTCTAACGTNCTCGAAATNGGGACCTTCAGTGGCTATTCCGCGCTGTGCATGGCNGCCGCCCTGCCCGATAACGGGCGCCTTGTGACCTGTGACATTGATCCGGTGGCGACCGCAGTAGCACAACGCTACTTCAATCGAAGCCCGTACGGAAATCGCATTACCCTTTGCATAGGCGATGCCATAACCTCAGTCGAGTCAATGGCCGTGCAAGGGGAAACATTTGACATGGTGTTCCTTGATGCCGATAAGAAACGCTATGTTGATTACTGGGATCGTGTNTTGCCGATGATCCCGGCCGGGGGTCTGATCATCGCAGACAACACCCTTTGGAGCGGTCGAGTACTTGCTCCAGTTACCGACACTGACTACGGCATCATCCGCTTCAATGACCATGTGGTTGCCGACACTCGTGTTGAGCAAGTCATGCTACCCATACGGGATGGCGTCACTGTCTGCCGCCGGATCTAGAGAGACTGTCGCTAACGTTGAAAAAAATGACCTACAACGGTAGGTTGCCGTGTTTACGCCATGGATTCGTGAGTTCTTTGTTCTGAAGCATTTCTAGAGAACGACAAACTCGCGGTCGAGTATCGTGCGGCAAAATGACGTCGTCAATAAATCCTCGATGTCCTGCAACAAAGGGATTAGCAAACTTCTGACGATATTCCTCCGTTCGCTCAGCGAGTTTTTCCTTATCACCAAGATCCTGACGAAATATAATTTCGACAGCTCCCTTTGGACCCATCACCGCAATCTCTGCCGTTGGCCAAGCAAAGTTAACGTCACCACGCAGGTGTTTCGAAGCCATCACATCATAAGCTCCGCCGTACGCTTTGCGCGTAATGACNGTCACCTTCGGAACAGTGCATTCTGCGTAGGCGTAGAGCAATTTGGCACCGTGCCGAATAATGCCACCATGCTCCTGCGNTGTACCCGGCAGGAATCCCGGGACATCAACAAAAGTTAAAACCGGGATATTAAATGCATCACAAAATCGCACAAATCGAGCCGCTTTAACCGACGACTGAATATCCAGACAACCGGCCAAAACCATCGGTTGATTTGCCACAATCCCAATAGTCGAACCGGCCATGCGCGCAAAGCCGGTGATGATATTAGCGGCATAATCTGGCTTAAGTTCGAAGAAATCGGCGTCATCCACCACTTTGCCGATCACTTCGTGCATATCATAAGCCTTATTGGGGTTATCCGGCACCAGACTATCGAGTCCGNGCTCAGCCCGATCTACTGGGTCAGTCACGGCCCGCATCGGTGGCTTACCGCGGTTACTTAACGGCAGATAATCGACAAACCGACGNAGCATGANCAGNGCNTCGACATCGTTNTCAAACGNCCNGTCNGCAACACCGGATCGACTCGTATGAACGACTGCACCCCCAAGCTCCTCGTGGGTNACCGTTTCGTGGGTAACCGTCTTAACCACATCGGGACCNGTCACAAACATATACGAGGAATCGCGAACCATGAAAATGAAATCGGTGATCGCGGGTGAATACACCGCACCGCCTGCACATGGACCCATAATCATTGAGATCTGGGGCACCACTCCGGAGGCCAATACATTGCGCTGAAATACTTCAGCATAGCCGGCCAATGACGCAATGCCTTCCTGAATTCGAGCACCACCCGAATCGTTTAACCCGATCACCGGTGCACCCACCTTCATCGCATGATCCATCACACGGCAGATTTTCTCGGCATGGGTTTCGGACAGAGATCCGCCAAAAACGGTAAAGTCTTGGCTGAAAACAAAAACCAGGCGCCCATTGATGTGACCGAAACCCGTGACTACACCGTCACCCGGTACGGTCTTATCGTTCATTGAGAAATCACTACATCGGTGCTCAACGAAAACACCCCACTCCTCGAAACTGTCCGGGTCCAACAACACCTNGATCCGCTCTCGTGCTGTCAACTTACCCCGCCCATGTTGCGCCTCGATGCGCGCTCGGCCGCCACCCTCCTCGGCAGCAGCTCGCTTACGTTCCAGTTCGTCAATAATTCTCTGCATAGAGATAATCCAATGCTATAGGTGATGTTCGATCAAGCGCACTACCTCCGCAGCGGCCTGCGGAATGTTGGTCCCCGGCCCATAAACCGCTGCAACCCCGAGCGAAAGCATTTCAGCCACATCCTGCGAGGGCACCACCCCGCCAAGAACAACCAAAATGTCCTCCGCTTGTTGTTCCTTCAGTTCTTGTATTAACTGAGGGACAAGAGTCCGGTGACCGGCCGCCTGTGAAGAGATCCCAATGACGTGCACATCGTTTTCAATCGCCTGGCGAACCACCTCCGAGGGCATTTGGAAAAGCGGCCCGATATCAACATCGAAGCCAACATCTGCAAATGCGGTAGCAATGATCCGCGCTCCCCGATCGTGCCCATCCTGCCCCAGCTTGGCCACCAGAAGCCGTGGACGTCGACCATGTGTTTGGGAAAATCGCGCGGTGGTACGGCGTATCTCCTGCAACGTCTCTCGATCGGTATAGGCCGCGCCATAGACACCGCTTATCGCACCGGTCTGGGCACGATAACGACCGAAAACAGACTCCAATACTGAAGACACCTCACCAACAGTCGCCCGCTCGCGGACCGCGTCGAGGGCGGCCTCGAACAACTCGGTCTGGTCATCAGCAGCGGCTTGCGCCAACTTTTCTAATGCTTTGCTACAACGCGCCTCGCTACGCGATGCCTTCACTGCGCTAAGTCGTTCAATCTGAATATTGCGCACGGCAGAGTTATCGATAGTCCGAACATCAACTTGGGGCTCTTTGTCCGCCTGATATCGATTCACTCCCACCACCACGTCTTGGTTACCATCGACACGAGCCTGCTGTCTGGCTGCAGCTTCTTCGATGCGTCGCTTCGGCAAACCACTGGCTACAGCTGCGGTCATACCACCGAGTTTCTCAACCTCATCGATCAGNGTGCGCGCTGCATCGGCAATGCTGGCCGTCAGCGACTCCACATAATACGACCCTCCCAACGGATCAACCACTTGAGTCAGNCCNGCTTCCTCACGCAGAACCAGCTGTGTATTGCGCGCAATACGGGCAGAAAAATCNGTCGGCAAGGCAAGGGCCTCGTCGAAACTATTGGTGTGCAACGATTGAGTGCCGCCCATGACCGCAGCCATCGCTTCGATCGTTGTTCGGATAATGTTGTTGTATGGATCCGCGCTGGTCAGACTCACACCAGATGTCTGGCAGTGTGTACGCAACATCAATGACCGTGAATCGTGTGGATCGAACAACTCGGACAACAAACTCGCCCACAACAAGCGGGCCGCACGTAATTTCGCCACCTCCATGAAAAAATTCATACCAATGCCGAAGAAAAACGAAAGCCGGGGCGCGAATTGGTCTATTTCCAAGCCCGCTGACAACGCAGCCCGGACATATTCGATACCATCGGCGAGNGTATAGGCGAGTTCCTGCACTGCAGTCGCACCCGCTTCTTGCATGTGGTAACCGGATATTGAAATGGGGTTGAATCGCGGCATCTTCGCCGCAGTGAAACGAATGATATCGGCTACGATGCGCATCGATGCGGCTGGAGGGNAGATATACGTATTGCGGACCATGAACTCCTTCAGAATGTCATTCTGCAAGGTACCGGCAACCTGCCCCAGATGCGCGCCTTGCTCTTCCGCTGCCACCACAAACATGGCCAGAATCGGCACGACGGCACCGTTCATAGTCATCGACACTGACATTCGATCCAGCGGAATGCCATCAAACAGGGTTTTCATATCCTCCACTGTATCGATCGCTACACCGGCTTGGCCCACATCGCCTTCGACCCGAGGATGATCAGAATCATAACCTCGATGCGTCGCTAGATCGAAAGCAACGGACAGCGCTGTCTGACCCGCAGCAAGATTTCGACGATAAAACGCATTCGATTCCTCCGCTGTCGAATACCCCGCATACTGCCGTACCGTCCAGGGCCGACCCGCGTACATCGTCGCTCTGGCCCCGCGAACGTAGGGTGGAAAACCTGGCAGCGTCTGGTGGCGTTCCAGTGTCTCGAGATCCTCCGCCGTATACAACGGCTTGATGACAATGCCCTCCGGAGTTTGCGACTCGTAGGCGGACTCAGCTCGTGAGCCAAACTCCTTTGTTGCCAGCTCTTTCCAGTCGGACAAAGTGACTTTTTTCGATTGAGTCATTGCAAAACTATTCCACCATCACAGATGAATCCGGGTAGCCAGCACGTAATAGTGCATCGGCAATCTCCTCCAACACTACCGGATCTTCGATCGTCGCCGGCAAAGTCCATTCCTCGCCATCGGCTATTCGGCGGACCGTGCCGCGCAGAATCTTGCCCGAACGGGTTTTGGGCAAACGCGGAACAATTAAAGCCTGCTTAAAAGCAGCAACCGGTCCTATTCGATCACGCACCATTTGCACAACTTCACCGACAATGTCGACTTCGCTTCGATCGCAACCGGCATTAACGACCAGTAGACCCATGGGAACTTGCCCTTTGAGTGCATCGGCAACACCCAACACAGCACATTCCGCCACATCGGGGTGATCTGCTAATACCTCTTCCATTGCACCGGTCGACAGCCGATGACCCGCAACGTTAATAATGTCGTCAGTCCGCGACATCACGTAAACATAGCCCTCTGCATCAATGACACCGGCATCCGCGGTGCTGTAGTAACCCTTGAACTGCTTCAGGTAAGCATCGACATAACGCTGCGGCGCATTCCATAGCGTGGGGAATGCTCCTGGTGGCAGCGGTAGACGCACAGCCAGCGCACCAATCTCACCCGCCTTGGCCTCGGTGCCGTCCTCTTTCAGAACTCGAAGATCCCAACCGGGGGCCGGATGGGTGGCGGAACCTTCTTTGATGGGCACCAGACCCAGACCACGACAATTAGCCGCGATACTCCAACCAGTCTCTGTTTGCCACCAGTGATCGATGACGGGTACTCCGAGTTTATTTTCAGCCCAGTGCAAAGTATCCGAATCTGTTCGCTCTCCTGCCAAGAACAAACACTCAAACTGACTCATATCATAGCGTTGCAGATGATTACCCGCCGGGTCTTCTTTCTTGATCGCGCGAAATGCGGTGGGCGCGGTGAACATGACCTTGACCCCATGCTCTGAAATGACGCGCCAGAACGCACCTGCGTCAGGTGTCCCAACAGGCTTTCCCTCATAAAGAATTGTCGTGTTGCCATTGAAGAGTGGCGCGTAAACAATGTACGAATGACCAACTACCCAGCCAACATCAGACGCCGCCCAGTAAACGTCGCCTGGCTCAGCGCCATAAATGTTTTTCATGGACCACTTCAGCGCAACAACGTGGCCTCCGTTATCTCGAACAACTCCCTTAGGCTGCCCGGTCGTGCCTGACGTATAAAGAATATAAAGTGGATCCGTCGCCGCTACGGGCACACAGTCATGCGGCTCGGCGGTTGACATCAACTGATTCCAATCCTTATCGCGTCTATCCTGCATGGTAGCCAGTGCCTGCGGTCGCTGCAGAATCACACAGTGCGATACGGCATGACTGGCGAGTCCGATTGCCTCATCCAGCAACGGCTTGTACTCAACCACTCGGCTTACTTCGACACCACAGGAGGCGGAAACGACCACCTTGGGTTGCGCATCGTCAATCCGCACCGCCAATTCATTCGCCGCGAACCCACCGAACACCACGGAATGAATAGCGCCCAACCTAGCACAGGCAAGCATGGCGATCACCGTTTCTGGAACCATTGGCATGTAAACGATAACGCGATCACCCTTGGTCACCCCTAGTCCAGCCAGCGCCCCAGCGAAGCGGGCCGTTTCGTCACGCAATTGAGCGTAGGTGAAAGTCCGCTGCGTTTGAGTCACAGGACTGTCATAGATCAGCGCAGCCTGCTCGCCACGACCCTGCTCAACATGCAGATCGAGGGCGTTAAAACACGTGTTAATTTGCGCACCGGGAAACCAGCGATAAAACGGCGGCGTCGAATCATCGAGGACCCGGTCCCAGCGGCGATACCAGTGCACATCTTCCGCAGCTTGGGCCCAGAATGTCTCCGGGTCCTCGAGTGCGCTTTGATATACTGATTTAAACGCGCTGTCCATGGGGCTATTCCTTTGGGATGTTGTTAACGANCCTGCCGTATGCTACTTCGAGAACCTGGTTTCCCCTGTACATTCCAGACCAGCTTGCCTTGCCACTAACGGGACTCAGACCTCGACCCGGGAAAGGCAGCATCAAACCAGCCAATATTCCAATATCATAAGACTTTTTCCCTTGCCCAGCGAATCATCGAGAACGGGCCCAATCACTACCAACACCAAGACGAATAGAAATGACCTATCAATACATATTGAGCGAAACAAGAGACAACGTTGGACTTATCACACTCAACCGACCCAAAGCCCTGAATGCATTATCGAATGACTTAGTGACCGAAATGGCGCACGCTCTTGACGACTTTGAAGCGGATGAATCGATCGGGGCAATCGTGATTACGGGAAACGAAAAAGCGTTTGCTGCCGGGGCCGACATCAAGGGGATGCGCGAACAATCATTCATGGACGTTTATCTGGGTGGTTTTATTGGTAAAGAGTGGCACCGACCGAGCACTTGCCGCAAACCCATTATCGCAGCTGTGGCCGGATTTGCACTGGGCGGTGGTTGCGAACTGGCGATGATGTGTGACATCGTCATCGCGGCTGACACAGCCAAGTTCGGTCAACCGGAAATTAAATTGGGCATTATCCCCGGTGCTGGTGGAACCCAACGACTGACCCGATTTATTGGCAAAGCAAAGGCGATGGATCTTTGCCTGAGTGCCCGCATGATGGATGCTGAGGAAGCTGAACGGGCGGGTCTTGTCAGTCGTGTCGTAGCTGCAGACAAATTACTCGACGAAGCGATGGATGCGGCACACGTCATTGCGTCGATGTCGCGACCCTCGGTGATCATGGCGAAGCAAGCGGTCAACCGCGCCTATGAAACAACCTTGGCAGAAGGCATCGACAGCGAGCGCCATCTTTTTCACTCGCTGTTTGCAACAGAGGACCAAAAAGAGGGAATGTCCGCGTTTATTGAGAAACGCCAGCCCAACTGGAAGCATAAATGATGGGATCCACTCATGAAGGTTGACGGTCATCATTACCGCTCGGTCTGGCTAACGGATGACGGTCTATCAGTCGCTGTCGTTGATCAAACGAAACTACCGTTCTATTTTGAGATTCGTACACTACGAACCTGTGATGAAGTTGTCTTGGCAATAAAGGATATGGTCGTGCGCGGGGCGCCCTTAATCGGGGCCTCGGCGGCGTGTGGACTGCGTCTTGCCACGCTCGAGGACCCGTCCGATGATTATCTTCAAGCTCAGGCACTAGCGTTGATCGCAGCTCGGCCAACGGCCATCAATTTACGTTGGGCTGTCGATCGCGTGTGCTCCCGATTACTTCAAGCTAACCCGAAACAGCGTGCGGATCTTGCACTAAAAGAAGCTCAAACCATCTGTGACGAAGATGTGGATAACAACAGCTGTATCGGTTCTCACGGAGAAACAGTCTTTGTCGAACACTGGCGAGCGAAAGGCAGTAAGAACCCGCTTAACGTGCTGACACACTGCAACGCTGGTTGGCTGGCTACCGTCGACTGGGGTACCGCCCTAGCGCCAATATTCAAGGCCCACAATGCCGGTATACCCGTTCACGTTTGGGTCGATGAAACGCGCCCGCGCAACCAGGGTGCCGCCCTCACTGCTTGGGAGTTGAAGGCACATGGCGTCCCACATACGGTTATCGTTGATAACGCGGGTGGGCATCTGATGCAACAGGGACAAGTTGATCTTTGCATTGTCGGTTCCGATCGCACAACACGCACTGGCGACGTGTGCAACAAGATCGGCACTTATCTCAAGGCCCTAGCGGCACACGACAACGGTGTACCGTTTTACGTCGCACTCCCCTCATCAACAATCGATTGGAATATTAGCGATGGCCGAAAAGAGATTCCGATTGAAGAGCGAAACAAGGATGAGGTTCTATATGTACACGGTATTGGTGCCGACAATGTGCCCACACAAGTTCGTGTGACAACTACATCCGAAGCACTCAATCCGGCTTTCGATATCACTCCGAAACATCTCGTGACCGGATTGATTACCGAACGCGGTATTTGTGCAGCCAACGAGTTCGAGCTGCTGAAACTATTTCCAGAAAACCGCGCATAAACCTACTCAGTGGATCCCTGAAGCATTAAATCTCGACGCCATTCTTAACCACTAAGCGGTGGTTCTCTTTTCTCGATGCCATAGTAATGGCCTCACTGGGATCACCATTAACCACCAGTAAATCCGCAAAACAGCCTGACTGAATCCGACCACGTTCGCTCTCACGCAGTAGGTCGGCCGCTGTCGATGTTCCTGACACCAGCGCGTCCAGGGGCGACATACCGATGTCTACCATGTACTCCAATTCCAGTGCATTCTCGCCATGGCGGTTAAAAGGTGTCCCTGCATCCGTTCCCATCGCGATGCGACCACCAGCGTCGTAATACATCTTGACCGATGTGCGATGCCGTTCGGCGACACGTTGAGATTTCTCAACCGCATACGCAGGAATGCCCTGGTCCGCGTGGCGCAAAATGTTGTTGACCGCCGAGAGTGTAGGGACCAGGTAAGTGCCTGCCGCTTTCATTTCGTCGCAGCACACCTGATCCATGAAAATACCATGCTCAATCGAATCAATACCACCGCGCACGGCGTTGAGAATCCCGTCNCGNCCCTGGGCNTGGCTNGCTGTGTGNCGATGAAAGCGGCNCGCTTCTCCNATACCAGCAGCCATTTCTTCAGNCGTATAGTGCGCATCCTCNGGATTCACGCCAGGNGTCATNACACCGCCAGTGGCCATNATCTTTACGAAATCACATCCGGCATGAATCTGNTCTCGAACTGCCTTGACCACNTCGTCTGTNCCATCTGCTACTCGNCCCATNCGGTTGCCGTGNCCCCCNGTCATACAGATCATCCGNCCGGCNGCGCGTATTGTNGGNCCAAGGANTTCGCCNCNNTTACACGCATCTCGAACCGCAAATTCGAGATANTCNTTTCCNCCNCAGTCTCGNGTCGTNGTCACTCCNCCNCGCANTGCAGCCTGNGCATGGCGNAATGCTCGNATAACNATATGCGCATCATCAACTTTGCTCATTGCGGTAAACGGATCCGCTGCCGCGTCATAACATAAGTGCACATGGCAATCGAACAGGCCCGGCATCAGNGTGCCGCCAGTGGTCTCGACACGCCGCCCNGAAAAGCCATCAAATTCACCGACCGGAGCCACCTTGTCGATTCGCTGGCCTTGCACAAGCACAGCATGGCCTTCGATTGGTTTATTCGTTCCATCAAAAACCATACCCCCTGTATACAGTGCACTCATNCAACTTTCTCCTTATGACTTAAAACGGTCTTGACCGATATTTTCCCATTACTCAGTCTTTTGAATCCGGCAGACGCCCTTCCTCAACAGCATGACAGGCGACTCGAGTACCGCCATGTTCATTTAACCGCGGCACTTCGGTTTTACAACGTATGTCAGCATGCGGACAACGGGGATGAAACGAACATCCAGTAGGCGGATTGATCGGGCTTGGCACTTCGCCTCCAACAGGCAGTCTCTCACGACCACTCATGTCAAGATCAGGAATAGCGTCCAGCAGGAACCGTGTGTAAGGATGCTTTGGTCTTGCAAACAAGGTCTTAGTATCAGCCAACTCACAAAGACGCCCGAGATACATCACACCCACATCATCTGAAATGTAATACACGACCGCCAAATCATGACTGATAAAAAGATATGTCAATCGGTATTGTTGCTGTAACCGTTTCATCAGATTCAGAATCTGTGCTTGAACCGAAACATCCAAGGCGGATGTCGGCTCGTCACACACCAGAAAATCTGGGTCACCGGCTAGTGCCCGGGCAATTGAAACACGCTGTCGCTGACCACCTGAGAATTCATGCGGGTATTTTCGTCCATCCCCAGGCGATAGCCCAACCAGGTTCAATAATTCACCCACTCGCTGGCCGATTTCCATACGACCCTTCCGGCGATTTTCATGACGGATCGGTTCAGCAACAATGTCCGATACCCGCCACCTTGGATTGAGNGAGGCATAAGGGTCTTGAAAAATCATCTGTAAGCGTTGTGGGGATTGNCCCGTCTCTCCCGCCGCGGGCGAGTCCGATCTNCCCCCACCAAACTCAATACGACCGGTCGTTGGCTTGTATAGACCAACCACCAGTCGGGCAACCGTTGACTTCCCGCAACCTGATTCCCCGACCAACGACAGGCAACGACCCGTTTTGATTTCAAAATCAATGCCATCCACTGCGCGGATCGTCTGCCGACGTTTGCCTTCAATTAAACGATTAAGCAAAGGAGGTGTCGAGTAGAAGTATCGCCTCAGGTTCTCGACACGGATCATCACATTCCCAGTCATGTCTCCCCCTTTGGTTCTGTCCTCGCATTCACAACCTGCCAACAGGCTACCTCAGTGTGTTCACAGCGCTGCAGTATGGGGGTGTCTTGCCGGCAAACCGCCATTGCGACCCCGCAACGGGGATGAAAAGCACAACCCGAGGGGACCTCAGTCAATCCAGGCATTGCCCCATCAATCTGACTGAGATGCTCAACATCATCACCAATCTTTGGAATAGAGCCCATCAGACCTCTGGTGTACGGATGCTGGCCACGCCGTACCACATCCCTGACTGACCCAATCTCGACAACGCGCCCGGCATACATCACAGCAACGCGATCCGCTGTCTCGGCGATAACCCCCATGTCATGGGTAATCAATAAAATAGCAGTCTGGTGGTCACGACATAGTTTTTTCATAAGACCGATGATCTGCGCTTGGATCGACACATCCAATGCTGTAGTAGGTTCGTCAGCTATGATCAGTTTGGGATCACTACACAACGCCAACGCAATCACAACACGTTGCCGCATACCCCCTGAGAACTGGTGCGGATAGTGATGAATACGCTCCCCTGCACTCGGGATACCCACTTCGTGTAGCAATTCAATAGCGCGTTCTCGTGCTTTCCNCTTTGAAATTCCAAGATGTGTCATCATGGTTTCGACTAGTTGACGTTCAATCGTGTAAAGAGGATTCAGACTCGTCAGCGGATCTTGGAAGATGGCACCGATTTCCCGTCCGCGAATTTTGCGCATCTCCTCATAGGGTAGATCGTCGATACGACGACCAGCCAGCCGAATCGCGCCCCCCGCGATCCGCCCAGGTGCCTCCAACAAACCAATGATCGCGTTACCTGTCATCGATTTNCCAGCACCTGACTCACCAACCAAACCAAGCACCTCACCGGATTCGATGTTGAACGACACGCCGTTCACCGCTACCAGCGTTCCACGGCGAGTCGGAAACTCAACCTTAAGATCGCTAATCTCCAACAGGGATGCATGTGATGTCGACACCAACGCTGGCCCTACCGAAGTTTCGGATTGAACGCATCGCGCATCCAATCGCCCAATAGATTGACCGCCAGGATTAAAGTCGCTANCGTGACTCCGGGAAAGATGACGATCCACCACTCCCCGGAAAATAGAAAATCCTGACCGACTCGAATGAGTGTACCGAGCGATGGCTCGGTAGGTGGCACCCCAACGCCAAGGAAACTAAGCGTTGCCTCCGTCAAAATAGCCACCGCCAAGCTGATCGTTCCAATCACCAAAACAGGTCCCATCACATTCGGCAATATGTGTCGCAACATGATCATCGGAGCAGATATGCCGATCACGCGGGCTGCCTGTACGTATTCCTTGTTGCGCTCAACCATGGTTGAGCCTCTGACCGTTCGAGCAAACTGCACCCATTGCGAAAGTCCGATGGAGAGCACTAACACATAGAACACCATCTCCTCATGGCGCCCCCCTGGCAACAGAGCTCGCATCACACCATCGATCAGCAACGCAATCAAAATCGCTGGGAAACTGATCTGCACGTCTGCCACCCGCATGATCACGCCATCGACCACCCCGCCTACATAACCCGCCACAAGACCCAAAGTGACGCCCACGAACATGGCCAGGACGACACTCGAAAAACCTATCAGCAATGAAGCTCGGCTACCGTAGAGAATGGCAGAATATAAATCGCGCCCCTGATCGTCCGAGCCCAGTGGGAAAACCCAACTGCCCTCTTCCAGCCACACCGGCGGACTGAATGCATCCATCAAACTAAGAACAGCTGGATCGAACGGGTTGTGCAACGAAATCAGTGGCGCGGCAACAGCCGCCAGTATGATGGCAGCGGAAACCGCAGCCGCACAGACCGTTACCTTAGACTGCTTGAAACTGAACCAAATGTCACTATCAACAAAGCGACGAAAAGATTCGATGACCATAATCCTTAAACCTTTCGAATCATCCCTGATCAGTATCTATACGTAACCGTGGATCCACCACATGGTAAAGCAGATCAACAATCAGATTGATGATGACAAAGAAAAATGCAATCAACACCAGATACGCTGCCATGATGGGTATATCCACCATGCTGATTGCCTGAATAAATAAAAGGCCCATCCCCGGCCACTGGAATACGGTCTCGGTGATAATCGCGAAAGCAATAATTGAACCCAATTGCAGCCCGGTAATCGTGATGACGGGTACCAGGGTATTTTTCAGCGCGTGCCCAAGATGCACCACTCGGTTACTCAACCCCCGNGCTCGCGCAAACTTAATGTAATCGGTGCGCAGCACTTCGAGCATCTCCGAACGTACCAGACGCATGATCAGGGTGAGTTGAAACATACCCAANGTAAAGGCGGGCATGATTAANGATTTAAGGCCACTGGTNGACAGCAATCCGGTTGTCCAGCCACCAATCGCAACTACCTCACCTCGACCAAAAGTAGGNAGCCATCCAAGCGTTACCCCAAAAAGGAGAATCAGCAGAATACCAATCAGAAAAGTTGGTAATGAAATACCGATCAAAGAGATGCCCAGGAAGATTTTCGACAACCAGCGTGTGGGATAAAGAGCGGTAAACACCCCCATTGGGATGCCAACCAGCAATGCGAACAACGCCGCAATTCCAGACAGTTCAAGTGTGGCCGGTAATCGTTCCACCAGCAGTTCAGACACNGGGCGGCCGATCTGGTAGGAAATACCAAAGTTACCGTGGACCATTCTTATCACGAAACGTCCNAACTGGACGGGGATAGGATCATTAAGACCCAGTGTCACNCGCAGCTGAGCGCGTTCTTGNAGTGACGTNTCCTGACCAACCATCATCGCCACAGGATCACCAACGTAACGAAAAATGGTGAATGCCATTAAGGCAACAACCAACATGACGACAATCGACTGCAGAAGTCGCCGCAAAACCAGCGCCATCATTGATTANTGCTCCCGCAGTCCGGACAAAGTAAAGGCCTGGGCTCCTCTTACCACCGCAACTAGGAGTCCAGGCCCTGGAAACTGCTATCAGTCTTTGGTTTATTTAATGTTGACGAAACGCCACTTGAATTGGTTATCGGCTCGTTGTTTCAGCGTTACCCCNGAGCGCACACCCCAGGCCAACGCCTGCTGATGCAACGGAATATAGGCAATGTCGCCAATGGTCTTGGCAAAGGCTGACTCAATCAACTGGTCTCGTGTAGCCGCATCCGTTTCGCTGAGCACCTTAGCGCTCAATGCATCCACTTCCTCATTGCAATAACCCCCGATGTTGAACTTGCCGCTGCTAATCTTGTTGCGATCGGCTTTATTCCAAATGGGCGCGCCATCGGCGACACGAGGGCAACCATGCAGGTTGTACAGAACATTCCACGAATCAAGGCTACCAGGGGTCCAACCGAGCAAATAAAAGCTGACATCCAGGTTAGGCGCCAACACTTTCGGGAAATACTTGGCCTTTGGCTGCGCCAGTAAATTAACCTTGATCCCTACTTTTGCTAACATTGACACGGTCGCCTGGCAAATCGCCTCATCGTTGACATAACGATCATTCGGACAATCCATTCCGACCTCGAAACCGTCTCCGTAACCTGCATCGGCCAGCAGCTGTTTCGACTTTGCCGGATCATAAGCCAAGCGCTGAAAACGCCCACTGGGGATGTTGGTCAATTTGGGTGAAATCATCAAGGCCGACGGCTCTGACAATCCCCGCATGACTTTTTTCTTGATCGCTTCGATATCGATAGCGCGATAGAACGCCTCGCGAACACGTTTGTCCTTAAATGGATTGCTGCCCTTCACGCTGGAGTGCAAAAGTTCATCAGAATGCTGGTCCATCCCCAGGAAAATGGTCCGCAGCTCCGGTCCGATCAACATCCGCGTTCCACTGTTTGAATCGACCCGTTTCTGATCCTGAACAGGCACCGGATAAGCCATATCGACCTGNCCCGACAGCAAAGCGGCCACGCGGGTGGCATCTGAACCGACCGGTGTGAATGTCACTTTCGTGATGTTGGAGTCACGATTTCCGTTATCCCACCACGCGTTGTTTGTAGCGGCAACTGTTTTTACACCCGACTCATGACTGACTAATACGAACGGCCCGGTTCCGTTGGCATGGCGAGTAGCATAGTTTTCCTCATTACCACCGACGTTCTGNGGGCTCACCGCATTATTGGCTTCGGCCCATTCCTTATCCATGATGTACCAAGTACTCCACTCCACATGCAGAATAGGATTCGGTTTGGTAGTGACAAAATCGACCGTGTAGTCATCAACCTTGTTGACTTGAGTATCGCCGGCGATGCGGGTCTTCAAATCAGAACCCTCAGCCCTGACACGTGTGGCTGAGAAAATCACGTCATCCGCGTTAAAAGAGTTGCCATTATGAAACTTGACGCCTTTACGCAAATGAAACCGCCACCGAGTGGGTTCAATGACTTCCCAAGAGGTTGCCAGGGACGGCTCGATAGCGAGATCAGCTCTCCGACGAATCAGACCTTCGTAGATATTGCCCTGAAAGCCAAGGTGAAACGTTTCGTTCAAGTTGTATGGGTCCAACGAATTAAGAGTGCCTTGGAAAGCAAACTTCAACTCTTGAGCCTGCGCCGGCAAGGCCACGGCGAATGCGGCCAAAAAACTAAATATAAGCGAGCGAGATTTCATTATGAAATCCTCCTTTGGTCCGAACAATTGTTTGNCCGTTGCGTGCCATGACACGATCCGCCTGACCTTTGCCCAGGAAGACCCCNCCACTGACCCCGCACCGTCTCCTTTACCCGCTGCCGCTCTTATTAGACCTATCTGTTTTTGATCGGGCAGCAGCGAGTTGTGATCTTCCTGGGTGATCTCGGTAAAGTCAACCGCCGTGCGTTATAGCAATTCACCCTGTGCCTCCGCGAGGNGGACGCCTCACATTACGGTATATTTCAACCTCTAGCGGGAGTGCTACTGAACTGGGCAATTCACATTACCCAAGCACGGCACCTTAGACCACCACAGGACACGAAGCCATTCACGGTGAGACAGGCCAAACTGTTGAAGATTCTGACTAAATCGTTTTGGTTGATTATCCTATGCGTGAGTGCATCCACGCTGCTTTGTATGGTCCCCGCTAGTGGTGACACTCACATCACGGCACTCAGTCCTTCAAAGGGACAGCCACGCATCGTCAAACTACTCAATTATTTCGTTCAGCGGCATCATTATCGAAAAGTAAAACTAAATGATGAGCTGTCAGCACATATTTTTGATCGCTATCTTGAGAGTCTGGACCCCAATCGCAGCTTTCTCTACGCCACCGATGTACAGAAATTCTCACACCTACGCTCCCGTTTAGACGACCAATTACGCCGTGCGCAACTGGCAGCCGTCTTTTCCTTGTTTAACGTCTATCGCAATCGAGTAGAGAATCGAGTCGAACATGCTCTGCGCCTATTGGATAGCGGATTCNATTTTGACATTGACGAGCGATATCAATTTGACCGACGTGATGCACCGTGGATAACAAGTACGCCTGCAATGGACGAATTGTGGCGGCAGAGAGTTAAAAACGATTACCTGTCACTCAAGATATCGGGCAAAACGTCTGATGAAATCACGAAGACGCTGAGCGATCGCTACCGTCAGATAAAACGTCGCGTGCATCAATTTACAAACCAGGACGTGCTGGCGATATTTGCCAACGCTTATCTGGCATCTGTTGACCCTCACAGCCGCTATCTTTCGCCTCGCGCACGAGACAATTTCAAGATACGCATGAGCCTGTCGCTGGAAGGAATCGGGGCTGTCCTAAGATCAGACAGCGATTACACACGAGTATTGCGGGTCGTTCCCGGAGGAGCTGCCGACATCGCTGGTGACCTGAAGGCTGGAGACCGCATCATTGGCGTCGGTCAAGCGGAAGATGAACCCATGGTGGACGTCATCGGCTGGCGGTTAGATGACGTTGTCGCTCTGATACGCGGGCCGAAAGATACGCTCGTGCGGCTGGAACTCATTCCGACCGGTAAGGGTCCTGATGCCAACAGCAAGATCATTCGAATCACGCGAGACAAGATCAAGCTAGAGGAACAGGCCGCCAAGACGTCAATTATCGATATCAAGCGACTCGAACGATCCGTCCGAATCGGCGTCATTCAGATACCCACCTTTTATATTGATTTTGAAGGACGCAGCCGAGGTGACAACGACTATCGCAGTACTACGCGGGATACCCGCAAACTCATTGACGAACTTAAATCCAGTAACGTGGATGGATTGGTGATCGACCTAAGNGGNAACGGGGGTGGCGCACTGACCGAAGCGATCAGCCTGAGTGGATTATTTATCTCGTCAGGTCCAATCATTCAGATTCGCGACGCNCGAGGGCGAATTCGCCCTCGAAANGATCCAGACAAAGGCATNGCCTACAATGGGCCGCTGGCGGTGCTGGTCGATCGGGAAAGTGCCTCAGCATCGGAGATTTTCGCAGGCGCCATNCAAGATTACCGACGCGGCCTGATCATTGGCGAACCGACCTTTGGCAAGGGTACGGTACAGAATCTGATTGATCTCGACCGCTATAGCGAAGACGATTCCCCGGTAGGCCAATTAAAAATCACGACTGCCCAGTTCTTTCGAATCGATGGAAATAGTACGCAGCACCGGGGTATCGTCCCAGACATCGTGCTACCAATGACTGTCGACAGCGAGACCCAAGGTGAACGAGGACTCAACCATGCGTTACCGTGGGCCAAGATAGCTGCCGCCAAGTTTCAACATTTTAGTGATGCCAGCGTAGTCAACGAGCTGCTATCGGCCAAGACAGCACATGAGGCCCGTCTAGCGATCCATCCTAGCCTGCTCTTTCTACGACGTAACGCTGCCTTGGACCGTCGCATCGAAAAACAAAAGTCTGTTTCCTTGCTGGAATTGGCTCGGCGCAACGAAAAGCAACGCCGTGATGCGCAACGGCAATCACTTTTTTCCGACCTGTACAAAACAGATCCAGCGAANGAACANGACACAGACGCGTCCTCACTCGAGGTCAGTAACAGNATTCAGACCATCATACTGAACGAAACGACACGAATTCTTGCTGACGCACTGATTAGCATCAAGACCGCCAACTCCATGACGGGTATCGTCTCCGACGGTACTCGCTCCACAGGTAACACCCAAATTCCGGTAACACAGTGAAGTTCTCAAAGATCGGTCAATTTGTGTCCGGAGAATCCGGAATTGTGCGATTAATGAATGATTTGGGGGAAATACAATCTGCCCAACGGCCCTTCAATCTCCTTGGCGGCGGCAACCCGGCGCGCATCCCCGAAGTTGAATCCCGGTTCAGGTTGGCCATCGAACAACTCGTTCGGCAGGATGGTAATTTCGAACATTTCATCGGCCATTACGATGGGCCCCAAGGTAACCTGCTCTTCCGCCAGTCGATCGCCGAGTTACTGAAGAAGGAATGCGGCTGGCCGGTAGAAGCAGATAACATCGCGGTAACGAATGGCAGTCAGGAATCATTTTTTATACTTTTCAACCTCTTTGCTGGTGAACACGATGACAACCAGTTTCGCCGCATCCTGCTACCGCTCACTCCAGAATACATCGGCTACTTCGACGCAGGCCTCGGTCAGGACTTGTTTCGTACCTACCGACCGAAAATCGAACACCTCGGACCCCACCGATTCAAGTACCGAGTCGACTTCGACAACCTGACAGTGGCCGCGGACGTTGGTGCGCTGTGTGTCTCGCGGCCAACGAATCCAACTGGCAACGTACTGACCGACGCCGAGCTAGAACAACTGCGTCAACTGGCGGCAGAGCATAATGTGCCCTTACTAATTGACGGAGCTTATGGTCTTCCTTTCCCCAATATTGTGTTCTCGCAAGCTACACCCATGTGGGATGACAACACTATCGTCTGCCTGAGTTTGTCAAAGATAGGCCTACCCGGAGTACGCACCGGCATTGTTGTCGCCAACACACAAGTGACCCAGGCCATCCGTGGTGCCAACGCCATCTTGAATCTTGCGCCCAGTAGTTTCGGGCCACTCCTCGCTCAACAGCTGCTCAACAGCGGGCAACTGATAGACCTGGCTGAAAACAATATCCAACCCTACTACCGCTCACGCCTGGAACAGGCGATGCACTGGCTGGACGTCGCACTCGATGGAACGCCTTATCGTATCCATGTCGCGGAAGGCGCATTCTTTCTATGGTTGTGGCTCGAAGGCCTCCCAGTCAGCAGTGATGTTCTCTACCAACGACTTAAAGTGCGTGACACGCTGGTGATCTCAGGATCCCACTTTTTCCCCAACTCAGGTGCTTCGTGGCCACACCGCCACGAATGCTTGCGTATTTCCTACGCNCAGGCACCTGACCAGGTTGAGCAAGGCATCCGCATTATCGGTGAAGAAGTCCGTTCAGCCTACGCTGAGGGCGGTGCCTGATTCGGCTCGACATGCCTACAAAAACACCACTGATCGGTATTGACTGGGGCACGTCCAACTGCCGAGGCTACTTGTTGAGCGCAACGGGAAACGTCCTCGACCATGTCTCAGACCCCCGCGGAATTGCCACCGTAGAGAATAATCAGTTCCAGCTCGTCCTTGAGGACATCTGCGGGAACTGGCTCGCGGCACACCCAAACTCACCACTGTTGCTCTCGGGAATGATCGGTAGCCGACAAGGATGGATCGAAGCACCTTATTGTCCGTGCCCTTGCGCCCTTGAGAGTATCCATCAACACGCGGTTGCTCTACCAAGCGATCGCTTGACCGGCTACGTTGTACCTGGCCTCAGCGCATTCGGCCTTTCGGGCGCACCTGACGTGATACGTGGGGAAGAAACACAAATAGCCGGCCTGGCGGCTTTGCAGCCGGGCTTAACCGGTACTGTCTGCCTACCGGGCTCGCATTCCAAATGGGTATCGCTTCGAAACAACCGGATCGAGGGATTCTCAACTTTTCTGACGGGTGAGTTGTTCGGGGCGCTGTGTGATCACACATTGCTTGGGCGCCTGATCACCAATGACCCGTGTTCACCCCACGCGTTTAGTCGTGGACTGGAGCAATCCACTGCTGCCGGGGGACTGCTCCACCAACTTTTCAGTGCCCGCACTCGCGGCCTCGCCGGCGATCTCGGTGGTGGTGACATTGCCAGTTACCTGTCAGGAATCCTGATTGGCTCAGAAATTCGCGCCGTCGCAGAACAAGACTATCTCGAGGACACTGTGCATCTCATCGGGGGTAACGATGCCGCCCATCGCTACCACGAAGCGCTGCAGTCCGTTGGAGCCAAGGTGACACTCTGGCCAGGACAGGAGGTGACGGCCGCGGGGTTGTGGTTGTTGGGCCGCCAACTCGGCTTGTGCGATGATTGCCCAAATGAGTAGTGCTATAGGTTTCGGCCGACGATCACTGGTGGCCATCTTGCGCGGCATCACCCCTGACGAAGCATTGCCGATTGCCGAAGCGCTGGTGCGAGCGGGCTTTCCTATCATCGAGATTCCCCTGAACTCACCGTCACCCATTCTTTCCATTGCCCGTATCGCAGATCATTTCGGTGACCAATGCATCATAGGAGCAGGTACTGTACTNACGGCCGAGGAGGTCTCCGAGGTAGCTGACGCCGGTGGCCGCCTGATCGTCTCACCCAACACCGACCCTAACGTCATTCGTGCGACACGACGATGTGGCCTCCTTTCGATGCCGGGCGCACTCAGCCCAACCGAAGTACTTGCAGCCCTTGACGCAGGCGCCAACGCAATCAAATTGTTTCCGGCAGAGCTAATTNCGCCGCNCGTTGTTAAAGCGCTTCTTGCGGTCACCCCACCGGGCACACTGATGTTGCCCGTGGGTGGTATCACACCGAAACACATGAGCGATTATCTCGCAGCGGGCGCAGCTGGCTTTGGCATTGGTTCAGCACTTTATTCTCCAGAAACATCCGCCTCAGATGTTTACCGTGTCGCCCACCACTTTGTCGAGACTCTGTCTGCATTATGAAGCGGCTCCCCCACACCCACCGAACACCGGCGCCCATGCGATTATCGTTAACCGACACTCACACCCATGGTTATTGATCACTTTCTGGCGCAATGTGCTGCACACCCACCTATCATCGTGGTTGCAACTGTTGACAGTCCGACCGATGGCGTCTCACTTGCCCGAGCCTTGCANGTCGCGGGTATTCATTTTCTTGAGATTACGCTCAGAACTAACGCTGGCCTTGAGGCGATTCATCAAATTCGGCGCGAGGTTTCGGGCCTGTGTACGGGGGCCGGCACCTTGCGTTCGCCCGAGGAGATCACACAGGCCGTTGCAGCGGGGGCAGAGTTTCTAGTCAGCCCGGGGGCCACACCCGTGCTGCTGCAGCACGCGAGCGAGCTAGACGTCCCCTACCTTCCGGGGATTGCGACCATTTCCGAGGCACTCGCTGCTCGCGAGATGGGCTACCGATTACTTAAATTCTTTCCCGCTGACTTGTCCGGGGGTGCCGCGTTTCTCGATCATCTAAAAAGTGTCATGCCTGATCTGAATTTCTGCCCCACCGGCGGAGTTAACACCAACAATCTTGATGAGTATCTGACGCTTAGCAACGTTGTCTGTGTCGGCGGTAGTTGGATCGCACCTGCTGAACTAATACAACGCGGTGACTGGCCTGCGATCACAGCGCGAGCGACCGCGACGATCGACATTGCCAGCCGATTGCCCCGATGAAACTCGCCGCAATCGGCGAATGTATGCTCGAGGCCGTTGCAGGCGAGCCCCTATTCGGCAATAACATGGCATTCGGATTTGGCGGCGACACGCTGAATACAGCGGTCTACATGTATCGGGCGATACCTGCGAGCACCGACATAACGATCAGTTATGTAACCGCCCTTGGCAACGACCCATGTAGCGATCAGTTGGTCGACGCGTGGCGAAACGAAGGTCTTGACGATCACCTGGTTTTTCGACTTGCGGGTCGGTTGCCTGGTTTCTACCTGATCCACAACGATACCCGTGGGGAAAGGCAATTTTTCTACTGGCGGCAACAAGCCGCTGCGCGATCGCTGCTCGATGACGGTCGAGACCAGGTAATTGCTAAGGGCTTATCAGGTTTTGATCTTGTCTATCTAACCGGCATCACACTAGCGGTCCTTGCGCAACACAATCCCGATCCTGTGATGTCACTTCTGCAGCAACTGGCTGATGGGGGTACGCAGATTGCATTTGACCCAAACCACAGAGACATGCTCTGGGACAGCGCTGAAATTGCCAAATCAGTTTATCGAGACATCGCCCCGCTACTGACCTTCTGCCTGCCCACCTTCGATGACGAACAGCGCTTATTTAAAGACCGAGATCCGACTGTCACTGCCACCCGTTGGCTCGATTGGGGGGCAGCAGAGGTAATTGTCAAAAATGGCAGTAAAACAGCATTGCTTGCGACGCCTTGGGAGCAAATCCACAGTTATCCGATTCCCATCGAACGAGTGGTCGACACCACGGCAGCGGGTGATGCGTTTAACGGCAGTTATCTCGTCCGTCGTCTGGTCGGTGACCCATCACGACTGGCCGCTGATGCGGCACATACCCTCGCTGCGCAGGTGATTCAACACAAGGGGGCGATTGCACCTCTGGCTTGATATCANACAGCCACCACGCTAATCAGTCCAGCAGTTTTCATCCATGAAGCGGCCACACTAGCAGAATCATCGGAACACTCACCGCCACCACCAGAACCTCCAGTGGCAACCCCATACGCCAGTAATCGCCGAAGCGATACCCGCCAGGCCCCATAATGATGGTGTTGTTTTTATGGCCAATCGGCGTCAAGAACGCACACGAGGCGGCTACCGCCACGGCCATCAGCAATGCATCTGGATTCACCTCTAGGCGATTGGCCAACTCCAATGCAATCGGCGCTGCTATCAACGCAGTGGCTACATTGTTAAGCACGTCAGACAGCGTCATGGTAATCAACATGAGAAGCACAACCACCAACACGACCGGCATGCCTTCTGTCCATCCAAGCACCGCGTTCGCAATCAGCGCCGTGCAGCCACTGCTTTCAAATGCTCCACCGATCGGAATCAGACACCCCAAGAGCACAATCACTGGCCATTCGACCGATTCATAGACTTCCGATGCCGGCACCAATCCGAGCACCACGTAAATCGCTGCGGCGGCAGCCAAGGCAATCGGCAGATAGACAAGCCCGGTACTGGCGGCCAGAATCGCGATCGCAAAAAGTCCGATAGCGAGTCCCGCTTTGCGACGCTGCAACAAACGCAGGCCCCGTTCGGCAAGCGGCAAACAGCCCAACCAGGCAATGATGTCCAGCATGCGGTCCTCCGGACCGGAAAGCAGTAGAACATCGCCCGCACGGATGGACAATTTCCTCACCCGCTCTCGAAAAGGCTGCCCTTGGCGGGCAACACCCAGCAACATCGCACCATGACGGTAGGCCAGCCGCACATCGCGCGCAGACCGGCCCGCGATACGGGCGCCGCTTGGAACCACAGCCTCCATCAATACCTGATGCTTACCCAACAACTCGATTCGATCGTTATGGCCGGCATGCTCGAGACCAGATGCACCAATAAAAGCATCAATCGCGCTCGCAGCCCCTTCCACCACCACCAGGTCACCCGAGCGCAGTGACTCCCGACGTGCTGTGCCCGGCAACCGTTGACCACCTCGAACCATGCCAAGGATCGCAATGTCATGCTCTTCAGCCAGCGGATACAAGTCTCGCAGAGGCTCCCCGAGCAGGCCGGTCGATTCCAACACGACCGCCTCAGCCACGTAGCCTGAAAGATCCTGCAGTTCTTGCCTCGAATTACGTTGGCTACGGGCTTTGGGCAACAATCTCCAGCCAACCAAGGTGACAAAAACAATTCCAACCAGCGCCACAATGCCGCCAACCGCCGCGAAATCGAACATAGCAAACGGTTCTCCGAGCGCGTCCCCTCGAAAAGTCGCAATCACAATGTTGGTCGGTGTACCAATCATAGTCACCATGCCACCGAGGATCGTGGCAAACGACAGCGGCATCAGCGTTAAGGCTGGACCCCGCTGGGCCCGGGTTGCTGCCTCTGAATCGATCGGCATCAGCAACGCCAGTGCCGCCACGTTGTTCATCAGCGCAGAAAGAACTGCCCCAACACCAGACATCAAACCGATATGCACAACCAAAGGACGCGTACTGCTGACCACATAACGAGCAAGGAGTTCGACTGCGCCAGAATTGGACAGCCCACGGCTAACGATCAGTACCAGGGCCACAATCACCGTGGCCGGGTGGCCGAACCCAGAGAACGCAACGCTGCTCGGTACCGTGCCTGCGATCACGGCAACCACCAGAGCCCCAAACGCCACCAAATCGTAACGGACACGCCCCCATAACAGAAGCCCAAATACCGTGCCCAGGATTAAAAACAACACGGTCTGGTCAGTAACGATCGCGCCGTCAGCCACTGACAATGAACCCCTGTTGCCGACAGCGCTGCCAAATCACTCGAAACACAGTCGACATTTCCTCCGGACGTTTTTCGATCCACTGATCTAAAGCGTTAACTGAAAACCACGCACCGCGTTCCATTTCAACATAGTCCGGTACCAATGGAACCACGGTATCTAGCCTGTAAATCCAACTGAATTCCATATCCGTGATCGGTGTCGCTGGCAATTTGAACAAACGCATCGGGACCTTCTTAATCACGAGGCCCACTTCTTCTGCGACTTCCCGCAGGCAACACTGGTCATAACTCTCGCCAGCATCGACATGGCCCGCTACCGAAGAATCCCACAAGCCGGGGCTGCTTTCTTTGTACAACGCACGTTTTTGGAAAAAAAACTGCCCGTCTCCATCGAAAATCAACACATGCACCGCCCGATGACGAAGACCTTTTTGGTGCACTTCGTCGCGGCGGGCACTGCCAACAACACGATCTTCGCTATCGACCACCGGCAACAGTTCGGCATCTTCGAGTCGATGGGTCATAGCATGGGATCGGAAACCGAGTCATTAGCAACCGCCTGACGCTGCGCCTCCCCCGAACGCTGGCGTGTCGCCCACTCAGGATCAATCCACACCGGCACATCGATCGGGGCGAGCGGCGTCTTATCAAGAATTAGATCCGCTGCACGCTCAGCCAACATGATGGTGGGTGCGTTAAGGTTGCCATTGGTAATGTTCGGGAATACCGACGAATCAACCACTCTGAGGTGCTCCATGCCCACGACACGACACGCTGGATCAACAACCGTGGCCGACTCCAACTGGTTTCCCATCGCGCACGTACAAGAAGGATGATAAGCGGACTGGGCGTTAGCTCGTATCCAGGCATCAAGATCCTCATCGGTCGTCCTACTCGCGCCGGGCTGGACTTCCTCTCCACGGTAACGATCTAGCGCTGATTGGGCTAGAACCTCTCGAGTCAACCGGACGGCACGCCGGAACACGAACTGATCATGGTGATGTTGCAGATAGTTGAACTGTATTGATGGCAAATCACGCGGGTTCGAGGAACGCACCTGTACACAACCACGACTCTCCACTTTGTTTAAACCTACGTGAACCTGGAAACCATGACCATCGACCACCGCGCGACCATCGTAACGCATGGCTCCGGGTAGAAAGTGGAACTGAATGTCTGGCCAACGAATGCCCGCCTGAGACCGAATAAACCCACCCGACTCAAAGTGATTGGTAGCGCCCAATCCCTCCTTAAATAACAACCAGCGAAGTCCAATCAAACACTGCTGCCAGTATCCTAATTTCCCGTTCAGCGTGATCGGTTCCCGACAGCGATGCTGCAAGTAAATTTCCAGGTGATCCTGAAGGTTCTGTCCCACTCCTTCCAAAGGATGCACAACCGCTATGCCCATATCGCTCAGGTGAGCCGCTGGACCAATACCAGATCGCTGTAATATCACCGGCGAGCCAATGGCACCGGCACAGACGATCACTTCAGCCTGCGCGCGAAGTTGAAACTCGTGACCATCGAGTTCATAGACCACGGCCACTGCCCGCCGACCCTCCACAACAATTCGATGTACCTGACTCTCGGTCACTACTCGAAGATTAGAACGACCCAATACCGGTCTCAGATAAGCCTGTGCACTTGACGCGCGAACACCACCTCCAACGGTCATGTGATAAGCGCCAAAGCCTTCCTGCTGGTAGCCGTTGTAATCATCAGTGCGTGGATAACCCGCCTGCTCCCCTGCAGAAATAAATGCCTGGTAAAGCGGGTTCCCCTGCATGCCGTTACCGATGCCTACCGATAACGAGCCATGACCTCCCCGGTACTCGTCTTCACCACCAATCCAGTTCTCGGCCTTTCTGAAATACGGAAGGCAATCTCGATAGCTCCAGCCGAGCGCACCCCGTTCTTCCCACTCATCAAAATCACATGCATGACCTCTAACATAGACCATGCCATTAATAGAGGAGGATCCACCAAGTCCACGCCCCCGCGGACAATGCAACCGCCGACCGTTAAGACCCGGTTCAGACTCTGAATAAAAACCCCAGTCAAATCGGCGAGAATTCATTGGCCGTGATAACGCCGCCGGCATCTGCACAGAGACGCTTCGATCACTACCACCGGCTTCAATCAAAACGACTCGGTTCGTTGGGTCTTCGCTCAGACGTGCCGCAAGAACGCAACCGGCCGAACCGGCACCAATGATCACATAATCAGCATCAAGCATCAGAAAGCGCCAATAGATAACGCTCTTGCACCGCCGTCTCTACCGTTCCGGGACGAACCGCCCGCACTCGAGCAAGCGCTTGAGGTGCAGGCACACCGCTTGCGATCAGCAACCTCGCAGCTACCGTACCGGTACGTCCCAATCCTGCCGCGCAGTGCAGCAAAACACGACGCTGCTCACAAAGCAGTCTGAGTAATTTTGTCTCGATCTTCGACCACATGGCCTCAAACCTAAAATCAGGCGCCTGGCNATCATTGATCGGACAGTGATACCAGACGATATTACGTGCTGATAGCGCCGAACTCAGGCTCCCCGCAGCAAGATTTTTCAATTCACTCAATGTGACAAGCGAAACCACCGCGGCCGCACCCCAGTTGTGAATCGTGGCCACATCTTTATCCATGGAACGCCGCCACAGGTGACCCTGTGCATCCAATCCACATCGGCCTGGACAATACGCCAGGCCAATCACTCCACCGTTGTACACGTTGAGCGAATCTATCTGGAAGGCTTCTGTACGATCGGACATAACCACTTGTTTTCTTCACATCATGATGTCTTGGAAAGACAGCGCGCAATGCGGCAATAAGCATTACCACTCACCAGAATTTTCCATTGAGGACCACGGCTCGGCAGGTTCCAGCGCTTCTCCCGCCTGCAACAATTCGACCGAAATTCCGTCGGGTGAACGAACAAATGCCATACGACCATCTCGCGGGGGGCGATTGATTACGACGCCGCCATCCATCAAGCGCTGGCACGATGCATAGATGTTCTCGACCTCATAAGCTAAATGACCAAAGTTTCGACCGCCGGTGTACGGCTCAGGGTCCCAGTTATACGTCAACTCAACCTGCGCCTCTTCGTTGCCTGGCGGGGCCAGAAAAACCAAGGTAAACCGACCCTGCTCGCTTTCCCTGCGCCGCACCTCCGTGAGCCCCAACTTGTCACAGTAAAACTCCAATGATTTTTCAATATCCGTTACCCGAACCATCGTATGCAAGTACTTCATTGGTAGCTCCTTGAAACAAGTTGTGTAGTGAGGAATTCTCTCGCACGGCGAGTCACTGATTAGCAAGGTGATGCTGTGTCACGGTGCTCGGCGNAGGTCTTCACGTTCAGCACGTCGCTCCACCGCTAACTGGATGAGTTGGTCAATGAGCTCAGGATAGGTTAATCCGCTCGCCTGCCATAGTATTGGGTACATACTAATCGGCGTGAACCCCGGCATAGTNTTGATTTCATTAATAAAAATAACATCATCTGCACGCCGAACGAAAAAGTCAACTCGAGCCAATCCCGTACAATCGATGGACTGAAATGCTTTGATCGCCATGCCTTGCACCATGTTACTTACGCTGGAACTAAGATTTGCTGGCACGATTAACTCGGAACGATCATCAAGATATTTCGTCTGATAGTCGTAGAAGTCGGCGCCAGGAATAATTTCCCCAATAATCGATGCACGCGGTGAGTCATTGCCCAGCACCGCACACTCAACCTCGTGACAGTCCTCGACCGACTCCTCAACCAACATCTTTACATCGTATTGGGCGGCGATATCGAGCGCCTTTGTCAACGATGCCGCATCCTTCGCTTTAGACACTCCTACACTTGAACCCATATTGGCCGGCTTCACGAACAAAGGGTATTGCAGGTGCTTTTCAATATTAAACACCACAGTCTCAGCGTCCGCATGCCAACGATTGCGTCGAATAACCTGATACGCTGTCTGCGACAANCCGCTGGCGTTGAAAATCAACTTCGCAAGTGCCTTATCCATACCAACAGACGATGCCGCGACGCCAGCGCCAACATACGCCATGCCGACCAATTCAAGCAGCCCCTGGATCGTCCCATCCTCGCCGAAGGGTCCGTGCAGCAGCGGAAACACAACGTCAAACGACACTCCTTGATCATGCGGCGAGGCATTGGACACCTTCAGTTCCTGACCGGCTGAGGCGAGATACACGACAGGCAGTGACATATCGTCAACTGTGTCGTGCTCCAGAATGGAAGCATCGCTACCCGCCAGCAGCCAACTGCCCTGACGCGTAATCCCAACGAGAATGGGTTCATAACGTTGACGGTCAATGGCCGCGTACACTGACCGTGCAGAAATAACCGACACCTCGTGTTCGGCCGATTGCCCACCAAACAACAACAGCACGCGTGTCTTGCTCACTTCAATTCAAACCAGAATCGCTTGGGCCAAATTCGACCCAATCCACACGATAGTGAGAGCCTTGTCATAACAACCGGTCCTCACTGTGCCTGTTGATGTAGCTCCGAATATAGCCACTGAATATCCTCCGCGTCCGTCTCGTTACTTCACCGCCGCCTTCAGGAAAGGTTATCTGCGAACCGTCCTCCAGACGAAGCGAACGACACGGCATCACCTCGCGAGTGGCGCTAGTTACAAAACACTCACTCGCCCGTGAGACCTGATCCAAATCAATTGGCGTCTCGACTGACTGATGACCCGCTGCCGCTAACGCAATATGTAAATGTTTCTTGGTCAATCCACGCAAATTACCTGCATCGGGCGTCTTCAACTGGTCGTTAATGACAAACCAGATATTGCTGTTCCCGCACTCGGTAACGAAATCCCTGTGATCAAGCATCACACAGTCATCAGCACCCAGTTGCCGCGCCTGGGTCACGGCGATCACGTTGTTAAGATAGTTGCCTCCTTTGATATTCGGGTCAAGTGAATCGACCGGGTTGCGACGCACTCGTGGAATCGCCATCGCCATTCCTTTGCGATAGTAATCAGGGTTCCATACTGGCACTGATTTCACGATGATTACCGATGTGGTGGACTGAACGTCACCGGGGTAGAGATCGACCGCCCCGACTCCTCGCGTGATTTGATAACGCACGTAGAGATCATGCTCACGGGTCGCCCCAGTGGCCTGCACGGTCGAACGAATCTCGTCGATCAATGCTTGCCGGCTCTGGCTGATCTCCATGCTAATGAGACTGGCCGAATGTGCCAGGCGATCGAAGTGGTCCGCCATAAACAATGGCACACCGTCGTACGTTCGAAATACTTCGTATACTGAGTCTCCATACAGAAAACCCCGGTCCATGACTGGAATACGGGCTTCTTCTAACCGAGTGACCACTCCATTAACCGCTGCCATTGGTTGTACTTCTTTCACCTGCTACTCCTCAGTGTTATCCAGAGAGCACTGTCATTTGATTCACTCAAGACGATACCCCAATGAGTCAGCCAGACGGACTGATCCACGCATAAAGACTCCGTTCCCTCGCCCAACCGACCTTTGATTATGATCATACACAATCGATTCAACCAGGAACTGGGACCGAGTCTGATCGACTACGCGTCCAACCGAACGCATCAGCGGTCCTGACACAGGCCTTGTCATGTGAGTCGTAAAGGAAGCCGTTACCGCAAATACTTCTCGTTCCAGAACATTCGCAGCAAGCCCCGCTGCATCATCGAGCAACTTGAAATAGACACTGCCGTGAACTGCTCCGGCTGCGTGAAAAAAACGTTGNTCGATATCAATTTCAATTTCAACCTGCTCTTTCGAGATAACAATGCGAGGACGATAGAACTGATTGATCGGTGCGGAAAGATACATGGCCTCCAACGCCCGAAAATGCGCATCCCGTATTGTCTTTTGTCTCATAGTTGACAAGTCTCGTTAATCGCCTTCTTCGCCGGTTAGTGCATTTGACAGTTCGATCAAGTTTCCGTCTGGATCGCGGAAATAGATCGAACGNAAAGGCCCTGCTGCACCCGTTCTTTCGACGGGACCCTCGATCAATNCAATCTCTTTCTCCGCCAACTCCGTAACCCATTCGTCAACAGCAACATCTACGATAAAACACAGGTCTGCAGAGCCCGGTGTGGGTGTTTGGGCCTTGAGATAATAATCCCAATCAAATGCATGGAGATTGATCTTCTGATGACCAAAATGTAGGGCTGTTCGACCCTCGCCAAAGGTCATTCGCTTCATACCCAGCACACCACAGTAGAACGCGCATGTCGTCTCTACATCCATCACGGTTAACACCAGATGATCCAAGCGAACAATGTTCATGTCTCTTTAATCCCCAATAAAAAGCCCCCGGCACAGGTGGTACCGAGGGCTGAATGAATATGCCTGGCAGTGTCCTACTTTCACACGGGGAGACCCCGCACTATCATCGGCGCTGAACGTTTTCACTTCTGAGTTCGGGATGGATTCAGGTGGTTCCCATTCGCTATGGCCGCCAGGCAAACTGTTTGCACCAACTGAGATGGTGCGAATTTTGGCAGTGATACTTGAGGCGATTCCGCCTTACGAACCAGTCTTCTTGGGTGTTATATGATCAAGCCTCACGGGCTATTAGTACGGGTTAGCTTAATGCATTACTGCACTTCCACACCCCGCCTATCAACGTTGTAGTCTTCAACGACCCTTCAGGGATCTCTAAGGATCCAGAGAGACCTTATCTTGAGGGGGGCTTCCCGCTTAGATGCTTTCAGCGGTTATCCCGTCCGTACATAGCTACCCAGCAATGCCACTGGCGTGACAACTGGAACACCAGAGGTACGTCCACTCCGGTCCTCTCGTACTAGGGACAACTCCTGTCAAATTTCCAACTCCCATGGCAGATAGGGACCGAACTGTCTCACGACGTTCTGAACCCAGCTCAC
>PAWW01000003.1 GCA_002714255.1 Acidiferrobacteraceae bacterium | reverse complement strand
CATCGGCACTGCCACGCTATCCCGTGTCGTTCCCGGTTCGTCCGCTACAACGACTCGATCATCACCAACACAGGCATTGACCAACGTCGATTTGCCAACGTTCGGTCGACCGGCCACTGCAATTCGCACTCCCGTGTCCTTGTCGGCCATCCACGGCGACACAGGGACACAATCGAGGATGATCTGCCACAGACTATCAATACCCGATCCCGTTTTGGCGGAAATGACCACCGGCGATCCCATCCCTAACTCGTGGAAATCAAGTCGCGCTACGTCAGGCTCCAGACCCTCGGCTTTGTTGACCACCAGAAACACCGGCTGCTCGGTCAAACGCAATTCCCTAGCCAGTTCTATATCTGCAGAGGTCAGACCATCCTTCGCATCAAGGATCCACAGCACGACATTGGCTTCTAACAACGCCGCCTCAACCTGCAGACGGACCGCTTGCTCGATAGTCCCCGCACTATCGGTCAAACCACCCGTATCAATCATCAGAAACTGCCTGGCACTCGAATAAGCGAGTCCATACAATCGATCTCTGGTTACCCCAGGCTGGTCATGAACGAGCGCACGGCGTGAATGAGTTAACCGATTGAAGAGCGTCGATTTTCCCACGTTGGGTCGCCCGATGATCGCCACAACCGGTAATTTTCCAGGTCCTTCCGTTGGCATGGTCCGAACCTACTAACCTAGCCCAGGCGACTCGTGTTATCCCTGCTCAGCACTGGCCAGACGCACAGCAGTAACGCGGCCACTTTCAGAAGAAACGTATAACCGATCAGGTTTAGCCGGTGTGATTGAAATAATCGCCTCCGTATCGAGCCTGATGCGCCCAAGAAATTGTCCATCTTCAGAATCAAGCAAGTGCAAATAACCCTTGTAGTCGCCCACCGCGATGACGCCGGGCAACACCCCCGGCGCGGTTAACCCCCTACCGCGAAGGGCCGACTGGCGCCACAACTCTGCTCCATCGTTCAACCCCAAAGCAACCACTTCACTTTTTGATGTGACCGCGTAGATACCACTGTCGTCCGCACCCAGGTCTCGAAGCACAGAAACCTTGCGCGACCACCGACGCTTCCCAGTCGCAACATCCAGCGCCATCATGCGCCCCTGATAGGCACCGGCAAAGAGCACATCACCGACGATCACAGGCCTCGAATCCGGATCAATCAAACGCGCAATTTCATTACTGCCTCGTGCCCGATCTACTACAACGCTCCAAACCGTCTGTCCAGTGGCCAGATCAATAGACGATAACCGACCATTGGCCAATCCCGCCAAAGCACGCCCGCGGTGCACCAGCGGCTCCGAAACCCCACGCAGTGTCAACTCCGGCACTCGGTGCTGGCTACGCCATCGAACCGACCCGTCGGCAACCTCGATCGCCAACATCTGACCACCGCCGGTACGCAACAGTACAACCCCACCGGAGACCACCGGGCGTGTCAACACCTGGGCGCCCGCCGGTTGCCGCCATTGATCAACACCATCAGCGNTACGCATCGCGCGGACAACACCCTCATTATCGACCACGACCACGTGTTGTGAACCCACCCCCGTACCCGCCATGATNCGGCCTGACAATTGCCGGCGCCAAAGCTCTTTCCCAGTCTCCCCGACCCAGGCTGCCACGACACCCGAGGGGTGTGCAACGTAGATGTATTTGCCATCGACNGAGACATGCAAAATGGAATCGGCCTGCCGATAACCACTGCCCACATCCCCTCGCCACAACCGTTCCAAAACCCACTGTTGGTCCACCCGACCCAGCCTCGTCGCTTCAACACCCTCGCGCATGAAATGTACTGGCGGAGTAGAACAACCCACAAGGAGGAGTCCGAACACAACCATTAGCCAGCGCCACTGCATCACCCAGTACTTAATCAGTCGCAATACGGTCACGCTTAACCTGTAATAAATCACGGGCCCCGCTGCGCCCTGTGAGCGCGATCAGAGCAGCGTCATAGGCGATCTGCGCTGCGCGACGATCCCCACCGTGGGCCAGGATATCTCCGCGCAGCTCGTCGTACATCGATTGGAAGGAGTCGCCACTTGGCTGTAACAACGCCCGCGCACTATCGTAATCTCTTTCGTGCAAAGCAATGCGTGCCAATCGCAAGGTGGCCGCGTGACGAAAACTTGCTTCCGTCGTGTTCTCCAATACCCAATTCAGTTGTGCTTTGGCGGCCGCCGCATTGCCCGCTTCCAACTCCAGACGGGCTAACATCAGTGCAGCACCTACGCCGTACGGGGTATTCGAATAATCCGCGAGCAATTTCTCGGCAACGTCACGACCACCGCTGTCTTTAGACCGCACCGCAGCCACCATACTCTCATAAAGGGTCGATGCCCTTTCACCGCGATCATCAACGTAGTCGCGCCACCCGTGAATCCCCACAACCCCACCGATACCGAGGACGACTCCAGCCACGATTCCAATACCGTATTTTTTCCATAACTCCCGGGCCTTTTCGGCATCTTCGTCTACCGCCAGATGCAATCTGCCAATTTCGTTTTCTTCAGCCATTCACTCTTCCTGTCCGGTGATGCACTACCAAGTCACACTGCTCGATTCGACAACAGATATTCTGCGACATCTTCCCGCGCCATCCTAACCTGACTGCTCCCATCGCGCAGTGGCTTGATCGTGACATGCGAATCGCGGAGCTCTTCCTCTCCGATCACGGCCGCAAACCGCGCCTCACTCCGGTCTGCGCGTCGCAACTGCTGCGAAATGCTGCCGCCCCCACAGTTACAGATTGCTCGCAAACCTCGGTCACGCAATGATTCAGCCANGGTAAAGCCTGCAGATTCAGCATCGGCACCCAAGAGAACCAGCCAAACATCCGCCACCTCCACCTTGAAATCCAACCCGCCTTGTANTACTAGTTCCAGTAATCTTTCCATGCCACAGGCAAAACCCGCGGCGGGAACGTCGCGACCCCCAAGTTCAGCAAACAAGCCGTCGTATCGCCCNCCTGCGCAAATTGCGTTTTGCGCACCTAAGCGATCAGTCACCCACTCAAAAACGGGCCCGGTATAGTAATCGAGGCCTCGAACCAATCGGTTATTGATCTTCGGCCTGACTCCACCAGCGGNTAGGAGTTCTAACAGTCGTTGGAAGTTATCGATTTCCTGTGGCGCGAGATAACTCATTAGGTCCGGGGCGTTCTGCAGAATCGCCTGCGTCTGCGGGTCTTTACTGTCAAGTACTCGCAATGGGTTGGTCTCCAGACGACGCTGACTGTTTTCATCCAAATCTTTTTTATGCCCAATCAGAAACGCCTGCAACGCCTCACGGTAACTCGCCCTCGAACGACTCGAACCGAGCGTATTGATTTCCAACTGCACGTCATCAAGGCCCAATTGTTTCCACAATCGATCCCCTAGAAGAATCACCTCGGCATCGACGTCCGGGCCGGGCCAACCTTGCGCCTCAATACCAAACTGGTGGAATTGCCGATAGCGACCCTTCTGCGGTCGCTCATGCCGAAACATCGGCCCCAGATACCATAATCGTTCACTGCGATTATGAACCAACCCGTTGTGGATAGCGGCTCGCACACAACTCGCCGTCGCTTCAGGCCGCAAAGTGAGGCTATCGCCGTTGCGGTCAGCAAAGGTATACATCTCTTTCTCAACGATATCCGTTTGTTCGCCAATCGATCGATAAAAAAGTTCACTCCGCTCCAGAATCGGTGTTCGAATCTCACGGTACCCATAACTGGCCGTCACATCACGGATCGCGGCCTCCACCCACTGCCATTGAGCGACCTGCTCTGGAAGAAGGTCGTTCATTCCTCGGACCGATTGAATGGTTTTTGACATCTGGACTACCTTGCGTATGGTGTCTGTTTACTACACTCGCACGCACTCAGGACTGCGAACCTCCGACNATCAGCCGAACGAATTGACGGCCCTGTTTCGGCTCCGGCCGAAGATACTGTGAGCGGTAGCGCAAACGAACCGACGTTGCGGTACCAATAAAAATACTGAAAGGTGGATCCCCCACCAACCTGACAAGGACGTCAGACTCGACCCTTCTCCCGATNAGTTGTTTCGCGTCCCGATCTCGAACCTCGATCCACGAAGCACCCAGAAAGTACAGTACTAGCTCCCGCGTGCCGAGGGCTTTGACTCGATTGTCATCTGCCGCGGCATACAGACGTGTGCCAGGGTCGAATACGGGCAGGTCTGCATCAATTACTAGACCATTAACTCCCAACCCGTTAATAGTGGAGTCACCCGCTGCACCAGCACTCCCCTCGACTGCCCCGCCCACGGCAGCACTCGATTGGGAAATACCCGTCGCTAACTGTTTATCTATTTTCCCAACTTCCGGAGTTTGCGCCGTACTCGACTGTTTCGTATCGGATGCGCTTTCGCTCAACAAACCGGCCGTTGTAACCGATCCTGTCAAAGCGATTTTTTTACTTTGTTCAGCCCTATTCAGGTAAGTGACGCCGATGCCCACCACCACAGCCAATGCGACCAACGTCGATACAACCCAACTCATCGGCACCGGCATAGCCGACAGCAAACTGGGCGCCTTGGTCCGNGGCGTAGGNCTCGACCGTCGAGGTGCAATCAGTTCATTGTGTGCAGACAACGCCTCTTCAATNGTCACGCCAACAAGACGTGCGTAATTCCGCATATATCCCACCGCATAGGTGTGCCCCGCGACCACACTGTGGTCATCGTTCTCTAACCCCTCGACAACATGCGGCAACAAATTAAGTTCTTCGGCAATATCCTCAACACTCCAACCGTAACGGCGTCTGGCCGCCCGCAAAAGGTGCCCGGGTGTGGCGACCGTGCGGGGCTGTTGGTCAGTCATTGGCTTTCGCCATCAACCGCGCCATATCACTNGCTTCACTGGATGTTGGAAACTCAGTCCTGAGGCGATCGGCGTGCAGTTGCACCAAATCCGATGCTTTCAGTTTGAGTTCGTTTCGCACAGCGAGCAACAAACTGGCAGCAGACTCGGCCCCGGTATCAAAANAGCGCTGCAGGTAAGCCCTAGTCCTGAAGTGCTCAGCCTGGGCAAAAGTGACCTCCGCCATTTGGTAAAGCGCCATCGCAAGTTTCGGCCGACCCACAAGCGCGAGCAAGAAATAGCCCTCGGCCTCCTTCCAATTCAGGATTCGGACGTAGCANGCTCCCGCGCCAAGTTGCGAAANATATAACCTATCGTTGTAAGGATTACGCAATGCTCTGTCGAATTGTGCTAAACCTTCCTCCATTCGACCCGATTGGCATAGGTAACCACCGAAATCGTTACGCGCTGAGAAGTTGTCGTTNTCCGTATCTACTGCCTGGGCAAAGTACGGTTCGGCCGCGGCTCGATCACTAATACGTAACTGAAAAAGCGCCATCGCGTGATTGGCCCTCGAGTCATTAGGCGCCAGCGCCAACGCTCTCCCCAACGCCAAGCCAGCAGGTTCAAGACGCCCAAGCTTCATGTAGCTAAGTCCAAGACGAGTCTGTATATCGACTCGAGAGTCAACAGTCCATTTATTGCCGAGTGGAACGCTCACACACCCGGTCGTGAGAACGACACAGGCTATCAGTGCGAGCCACCCCCTCATCAGGAAATACCTTTACTCGGCACGCGCAGTTGGCCCGCACCTCGCCTGAGGCGATCCATCACGTTGCCGACCAATTGGCCACAAGCCGCACTGATATCGGAACCACGGGTCTTTCGCGTCATACACAGAATGCCAGCAGTCGCTAAAACATCCTGGAATGCCGCAATCTGCGCGTCGTGAGAACACCGAAACGGCAGTCCTTCCACATGGTTGTAAGGGATCAGGTTCACTTTGGCAGGCATATCACCTAACAGTCGCACCAAACTGACGGCCTGATCGCTTGAATCATTCACTCCATCTAGCATCGTGTATTCGAAGGTTATTCGGCGCCGAGGATCATCATCAATATAACGGCGACAGGCGTCCATTAACATGGCAATCGGATACTTTTTGTTCAATGGAACAAGACGAGTTCTCAGTTCATCATCGGGTGCGTGTAATGAAACCGCCAAACTGACCGGACAATCTAACCGCAGGCGATCGATAGCCGGCACCACGCCTGCCGTACTTAACGTCACCCGCCGTCGCGATAATCCAAACGACCGGTCATCCAACATAAGGCGCAATGCGGGCACCACGGCATCATAATTCAACAACGGCTCGCCCATCCCCATCAGGACAATGTTAGTCACCGGGCGAACACCAAGGCCCTTATCCTGGAGAATCTGTCGAGCCAACCACACCTGTCCGATAATCTCACTGGTCGATAAATTGCGACTGAATCCTTGTTGCGCTGTGGCGCAAAACTTGCAATTCAAGGCACAGCCCGCCTGCGATGAAACACACAACGTACCCCGTTCGGATTCCGGGATAAACACGGTCTCAATCTGATTGCCATCTGGCAAACTGAGTTGCCATTTAATGGTGCCATCTGATGACCTCTGCTCGGCCGCAACCTCAGGAAACTCGAGTACCGCTGTCCCGTCCAATGACTCCCTCAGCACTTTGCTGAGGTTGGTCATATCCTTGAAACGCGTCACACGATGGTGATAAACCCATTGCAGAACCTGATCCGCCCTAAAGGTCTTCTCACCGATGCTGGTGAAATAGTCCTGCATTGCGCTCCTATCCAAACCAACGAGATTAATCAGGGGAGAGGACATCAATCACTCAATCACTGCGATCGCATATTTCATCAGCCGAAAAAAAGAATGCAATCTCCTGGGTGGCAGTTTCCTCGGCATCGGACCCGTGAACAGCGTTGGCTTGAACCGATTGAGCAAAGTCAGCACGGATGGTTCCTGGCGCCGCATCGGCTGGGTTTGTTGCCCCCATCACTTGTCGATTCATGGCGACCGCATCCTCCCCTTCCAGCACCTGCACCACGACAGGTCCGGACACCATATAGTCAACCAGCTCTCGGTAAAACGGTCGTTCCCGGTGGATTTCATAAAACGCTTCTGCCTGTCCCCTGGTCAATCGCAACATCTTGCAACCAATGATATGAAGACCGACAGACTCAAAACGTTCGTATATCTTGCCGATGACATTGTTTGCCACCGCATCAGGCTTGACGATCGAAAACGTGCGCTCTACAGCCATACTNGAATGCTCCGAAGTAAGAGTGAATAACCAACAGACACGAACACATCATGCGCCTACCTTCTCTAAAGTCATAGTATTCCCGCATCAAGGGGTTCACCCATCAGGTAGTCCGGTTTTGCTCCAACAATGCGCACCGGCAAGCGTTGTCCGACCATACGCTCCCCGACTTCGACCCGCACAGGCAGATAGTTTGTCAGGCGCCCGTTATAGCGATTCGGACCGACCGATCGCTCGACCAGGACACTGGCAACTGAGCCCATGTGGCGAGCAAACACCCTCTCTCGAATCNTCTGCCCAAGCGCTCGGGCCGACGCTCCCCGCCGTTTTCGAGTGGTCGGGTCTACCTGCCGGGGAATGCGAGCCGCCGGCGTCCCCCCACGTGCCGAATACGGAAAAACATGAGGGTAGCAAATCTCCAGGCTTTCTATTGCCTGCAATGTGTCAGCGAACTGTTCTTCAGTTTCTGTCGGAAAGCCCACCATCACGTCAGCACCTAGCACCAAACCCGGCATGAGGCGCCGCGCGATCGCGACTCGCTCATCCACCCATTCACTCGTATAGCGTCGTTTCATCCGCTTCAAGATCATCGTATTGCCACTTTGAAGCGATAAATGCAGGTAAGGGCAAAACCGATCACTTTGGCCTACCAGTTCAAGCAAGGCATCACTCAGGTGAATGGGGTCAATCGAACTCAGTCGAATACGGAAGTCACCTTCTACTGCAGCCAACTCCGCCAGCAACTGCTCTAACGGCCCTGGCGCGGGTTGCGGTGATAAATCAGTGCCGTAGTCACCCAGATCAACGCCGCAAATCACCACCTCTTTATAGCCTGAAGCCACCCAATGCCTAACTTGCTTCACAATGTCTCCCTGGGGAAACGATCGACTGAGACCCCGGGCCGTGTGAATTACACAAAATGTGCATGCCTGATCGCAGCCTTGCTGAATCTGCACACTCGCGCGGGTCCGTGTCTCGTAACCGTACAGGAGCGGCATCGGCCGTCCCATGATCTTTTCGGGCCGGCCCCCCACGTTCCCGGTGCTAACTCGCCCCTCGAGTAACTGTGTCGCCAAATCAGGGATATTGAACTTGTTCGCATTTCCAACAACAAGATCGACGCCTGAAACCTCACCACACGTTTCTGGCTGCATCTCGGCATAACAGCCGGTGATCACGATTTTGGCACGCGGGTTGTGCCGCGCCAACCGCCGAACCTGCTGGCGACTCTGGCGATCGGCCTCAGCCGTCACAGTGCAGGAATTAATCACATAAACGTCTGCCACCTCGCTCGCATTGACTACGGACCAATTGGCATCGCGGAAACCTTGGGCAATAGCATTCGATTCGTGGTTGTTGACCTTACAGCCGAGGGTTGCGATGGCCACCCGTCCGATCGAGTCGGGGCCCCCATCGCTCCTTGCGCTTCGCTTCTGCTGCCGTCGGTATTGTTGATGCAAAATTAGGAATTCTCAGGACCCCGATCAAAAAAGGGCGCTAAAGCGCCCCGCATTCGACTCGTGCCCCAATAAAAGTATGCCTCACGCTACCGTGAAGCTCTCCCCGCAACCACATTCATCAGCCGCGTTCGGGTTCTTGAACTTAAATGATGAGGACAACCCATCGTTTTGGAAATCGATTTCAGTCCCTTCCAGATGGCCCAGGCTGTCGACGTCAATCATCACCTTAACACCTAGACTCGTATAGACCGTGTCACCGGTTAAGACTTCGTCCGCATACTCAATCACGTATGCCATCCCTGAGCAGCCGGTCGTTTTAACCCCCAGTCGCAATCCCTCTCCACGACCTCTTAAGGCCAAGCTGGATCGCACTTGTTCAGCGGCAGNTTCAGTCAGTGTGATAGCCATCGTCGTACGCTTACTCAGTAGCAGCCTTTGTCATACCCTATTAGTCGGTATTCTACCATGCCTAATGCCGCTGATCGCACCGTTTAGCGGTTATTCGAAGCCCCATCTATTCTTTTTTCGATAGCACTCAACACTCCGCGAAGAATATTGACCTCATCCTCCTCGAGCGCACGGCGAGTAAAAATACGTCGTATTTTTCGAAATAACTTGTCCGAGGGCTGTTCCAGAAAGCCCGCCACGTACAGCACCCGCTCAAAATGGTCGATAAATCCCTCGACCATGCCCGATGTCGCAAGGAGGTCCTTGCCGTTGGTCGGTCTATTCGATGCCGCCGAGCCATCCCGCAACAATGCCGTCTTACGCAACTCATAAGCCAATAAGAGCACCGCGCTGGCAAGATTTAACGAGGCATGATTCACGTCCACCGGTGCGGTGACGAACAATTGGCAGCGGTCCAACTGTTTGTTTGTCAATCCCCGAGACTCCCGCCCGAACAGGATAGCCGCCCGTTGTTGATGGGACGAATCCAGTACCACCGGGGCCATTTCTGAGGGACTCATCACCGGCCACGACACAGAGCGGGTGCGAGCCGTGCTACCCACTATGAGACCACAATCAGCAATCGCATCATCCAAACTCGAAAAGACCCGCGCCGCCGACAGTAGCGCCTCGCCGCTCGCCGCACGCGCCGCAGCATCCGGCGAAGGGAACATCTGTGGTCTGACTAACCGTAAGTCGCTGAGCCCCATATTCACCAGTGCTCGGGCTGTCGCGCCAATGTTGCCGGGATGCGTTGTTTCTACCAGTACGATACAAATGGACCCCAACATCGAATTCAACGGGGTATTCGTTTCCATATCCATAACAAAATTTCCCCCACCACACGTTACAATCCAATCGCCAACCCTTGACTATCCTGTCCACCATTCGACGCNTGATGCCTCGATGGCGAATCAACCCCTAGTTATCCTAACCGATTCATTAGAAAAACATGTCCTCACACCCCATGGTGAACACGGCTGTCCGGGCAGCNAGANANGCNGGGAAAATTATTCTCAGNTACCTNGGNCGCCTNGACAGNCACGATATTTCTAGCAAAGGGCAACGCGACTTCGTGACTCGGGCCGACCAGGACGCCGAAGCGGCAATACTCGATATTGTCTGTAGGGCGTATCCCGAACATGGTGTCATCGCAGAGGAAAGTGGTGAAAAACCGGGTGGGGAATACACCTGGGTCATTGATCCGCTCGACGGCACAACCAACTTCATTCACGGCTACCCACATTTTGCCGTTTCCATCGCGGTCCTGCGTAACGGGCAGCCTGAGCATGGCGTGATATTTGATCCCCACCGGGGGGATTTATTCTGCGCCAGTCGTGGTGACGGTGCACAGCTCAATGATCGGCGCATTCGGACCAGTCGTCATAAGCGCTTGACCGAGGCCCTACTAGTGACGGGCTTCCCTATTCAACGATCTGACCTGCTCGATCCGTGGATGAGAACCTTTCGCACCTTGTTGCCCCAAGCGGGTGGCATTCGACGTACAGGCTCGGCAGCTCTCGATCTCGCCTATGTGGCTGCCGGACGATTTGATGGCTTGTGGGAATTCGGACTATACCCGTGGGATATGGCAGCCGGTGCCTTATTAGTCCGTGAGGCCGGCGGCCTGATTGCAGACCTCGATGGTGGCCAGGACTTTCTAAGCACAGGAAATGTGGTCAGTGCCAACCCCTACATATTTAATGAACTTTTGCGTCGAATCAACAACCGTTTCAATAAATCCTGACAACATGGACGCAAACTCGTCCTCCACAACACACACACCGATGATGCGACAGTACCTGTCCATCAAGGCACAGCACCCCGACGATCTATTGTTTTACCGTATGGGTGATTTCTACGAACTTTTCTATGATGACGCGGAGAAAGCCGCGGCATTACTGGACATCACGCTCACCAGCCGTGGCCAATCGGCGGGTTCACCGGTACCCATGGCCGGTGTACCGGCGCGCAGCGCTACCGAATACCTCGCTCGGTTAGTAAAAGCCCAACAAACCGTCGCCATCTGTGAACAGCTGGGGCCTGCGACCGAAAACAAAGGCTTAGTCGAGCGCAAAGTGGTTCGAGTCATCACGCCCGGAACGCTAACAGACGAAGGGTTGCTTTACTCCAAAAGTGAAAATGTTCTTGCGGCCTTATGGTGCAATTCACCGCGCTGGGCGATTGCCACGCTCGAACTATCCAGTGGCCGCTTTTGCGCACAAGAATTCGACCATGCCACTGCGGCCCTTGATGATTTGGCTCGCCTGCAGCCAGCTGAATTAATTATTGGCGATGGCGCGGCTGCGCCAGCACTTTGTGGGACCGACACCACGACGCATCGCTCGATTCCAGACTGGCATTTTGATCATGAACAAGCAGTGACCCGTCTTTGCACCTTGTTTGGAACTCGAGACCTGGCTGCATTTGGTTGTGAGGGGTTTCCTCTGGCAACCGCCACAGCTGGCGCACTGATTGGGTACGTACAGAACCTCAATAACGGGGCCATGCCGCACGTAACAGACCTCGTTATCCGCCAACCTAGCGATTACCTGCTGGTTGACTCGGCCACACGCCGGCATCTGGAGATTGAACAGGTCATCGAGGGATCCGGTGGAGTAAGCCTTGTCCATCTTTTCGACCATTGCGCCACTGCCATGGGCAGCCGGCAGTTGGGGCGATGGTTACGCGATCCAGTGCGCAACCAAAACGAACTGAAACAACGACATGATGCCATCGACGATCTTAGCCACGACACGATAGGCGAAACCTTACGCGCTGACTTACGACAAATTGGCGATATCGAGCGAATTATTGCGCGAGTAGCCCTCGGCAGTGCTCGACCACGTGACTTGCTTCGACTCCGTCAGGGCCTGACTCTACTGCCCGGCATCGAACACGCCTTGCAGGACCGAATCTCAAAACGATTGAATGAGTTGGCTGCCGATTGCCAACGGCAACCCGATCTGCAACAACTCCTGGAACGAGCCATTCAAGATGAACCTTCAACCCAATTGCGCGAAGGCAACGTGATTCGGGATGGATACAGTCTCGAACTGGATGAATTACGCCATCTGAACGAGGACAGCGGTGCATTTCTCCTGCAGCTGGAATCCGACGAACAGGAACGCACCGGTATCCGTAATTTGCGAGTCAGTTTCAATCGAGTCCATGGTTATTTCATTGAACTGCCACGGTCAAGATCCGATGAAGCACCGAATAATTACCAACGCCGTCAGACCCTGAAGAACTCTGAACGATTCATCACCGATGAACTGAAACGTTTCGAAGAACGAGCCCTCAGTGCACGGGAACGATCTTTAGCGCTTGAACGGAGTCTTTACGACGCGCTTCTGACGATGCTTACAGACCATGTCACACCCCTTCAGCGCCTGGCTCAAGCTCTGGCCCAACTGGACACGCTGGTGAATCTATCAATCAGCGCACAACGTTTGCGACTCACCCGACCCCGGTTCACTGACGAAGCCGTTCTTGAAATCAAGGCTGGGCGCCACCCCGTGGTCGAAGACTCGCTTNCCATGGCGTTCGTTCCCAATGACCTTGATCTTGATCAGGATCGTCGAATGCTGATGATCACCGGCCCCAACATGGGCGGCAAAAGCACCTATCTTCGCCAGTGCGCGTTAATCACCTGGCTGGCCCATACCGGTGCATTTGTCCCGGCCGAGCAGGCGCGGATCGGACCCATAGATCGTATATTCACACGCATCGGCGCCTCAGACGATCTCGCCAGCGGTCGTTCAACCTTTATGGTTGAGATGACAGAAATGGCCTATATCCTGCGGCACGCCGGACCATCCAGCCTGGTGCTGGTCGACGAAATCGGTCGTGGCACCAGCACCTATGACGGCCTCGCGCTGGCTTACGCCTGTGCACTAGATCTTGCGACCCGCGTGCGGGCCTACACTTTGTTTTCCACTCACTACTTTGAACTAACCCAGTTACCCGAGCTGGCCCCGTCAGCCACTAACGTTCACCTAGAGGCGGTTGAGCATGCCGGTGAGGTGGCTTTCCTTTATCAGGTGCAGCCCGGACCGGCCGATCGGAGTTATGGGCTCCAGGTTGCCCGCCTGGCGGGGATGCCAGAACCGGTGCTCCACGACGCCCGGACACGCCTTGCCCAGCTTGAACAGGACAGCGTACGCCCGCTATTCCGCTCCGATGAGCCGAACGAACAAGTTCACCTGTTCGAGCAAATGGCGACCCATTTACCGGCACAATTTCTGGACAAAATCCGACAACTTGAGCCAGATGCCACCAGCCCACGCGACGCATTGGCATTGTTGTATGAGCTCAGAGCATTAATCGATGGTCCCAAGGATGCACCCGTGCTTACCAGGGCTACTGACACTCACCGAGCGAATTGATTAGAATCTAGTCGTCGCGATCGTGTACCACTACCATTATTACCCAGTGCCTGCATCCATCCGGGAGAAATTACGTTGACTTACGTCGTTACCGAATCGTGCATTAAATGCAAACTTACCGACTGTGTCGAAGTGTGTCCCGTCGACTGTTTTCATGAAGGACCTAACTTTCTCGTCATCGACCCGGAAGAATGTATTGACTGCAGCCTGTGTGAACCTGAATGTCCGGTTAATGCTATCTATGCAGAAGATGACCTCCCCAAAGACCAGGAAAACTTTCTCCAACTCAATACTGAACTGTCGCAACACTGGCCGGTCATCACCGAAATGAAATCCCCGCCTGATGACTCGGACGACTGGCTCGAGGTCAAAGATAAACTTCAGTACCTGGATCGCGCACTACCCTGACATTCGTTGTCAGTAGCCACCCCGATCATCCCCTTACTCCGGTCACTTGAGATCGAGACATCACCGGAGTGTTCATAGGCACATCACACCGGAGTTATGTACGCTCCTTCGTTGCGGCCCTGGTCGGATTTTCCTTGGCGAGTGCACCCTTCGCCTGTCANTCCGGCGCCATCTATGTGCTCGTTGATCACCTCGGTCNCACCTTGTACACAGATCGACCCGACCGTTATCCCGACTACACTCGGCTGACCGGGCAATCCGCACGTGCAACACTCAAGCGTTCTTCGCGACGGCCAAGCAAAAAAAGTCGCGGCCGAACCGACATTGATCAATTAATAGCGGTAACCGCCACCAGGAATGAGTTGGATAGCGCCCTGCTCAAAGCCGTCGTTCATGCGGAATCAAGTTTTAACCCNCGCGCACAATCCAGGCGCGGAGCCCTAGGACTCATGCAGTTGATGCCGAGAACAGCGAAGCACTACGGCGTGCGCAACGCTTTTGATCCTAAACAAAATCTGACGGGGGGTGCCCGTCATCTTCGGAATCTTCTGAANCGTTTCAATGGAAACGAAACACTGGCGTTAGCGGCCTATAACGCCGGTGAAACCGCAGTCAAACGCCACGGCGGTATACCACCTTACGCAGAGACCCGCGCCTACGTGCGTCGAGTACAGAGATTACGGCGAACCTACCAACAACAGCAATAAGTGCACCACCGCGTTGGTCAGTAACCCGGCCACGACATCGTCCGCCACAATGGCAACCCCCCCCTTGAACCGCCGTTCAATCCAATCGATGGGTGGCGGTTTCAAAATATCAAGAAGACGAAAAATGGCAAAAGCAATCACGACCACCCATAACTTGACCGGTAGAAATGCCATGGCCACCACAAAACCGGCCACCTCATCGATGACAATAACGCCCGCATCCTCTTGGCCAAGTTGATGCTCGACACGATCGGCAACCATTATTGCCATCCCCACCAACGCCACGCATACGATCGCATAAAGCCAAGAACCCAAGAAAGCCAACAACACCACCAGCGGTATCGCTATCAGCGTGCCAAAAGTGCCAGGGGCCACGGGCACCAAACCCACGCCAAATCCAAACGCGACCCAACGGACCGGGCTGCGACCCATGCGCACGGGCTGGTTCAAGAACCTCTTTCCCTGACAACCGGCCAAAGGTGCTCATAGCCGGGCCGGCTCGGCCCCGCAATGGGTACGCCCGCACGGGTCAACGTGATGCCAGCCTGATCGGTGATGCAACCGATATCGGTTAGGGGTACTCCTGCTTCTTCGCTCAGCCTACGCACTCGGTCACTCTTCGCTTGCGGAACGGTCATACAAAGCTCGTAGTCATCTCCACCGGTTAAAGCCGCAGTCATTCGATCCTCCAGGAGATAGGATTCACCCGCAGGCGACAGTGGCAACGATGTCGTTTCGATCATCGCCCCAGCCTGGCCACTCGCACCGACAATCTGTCCAAGATCTGCCAGCAAACCATCNGAAATATCNATCACTGCCGAAGCAAGGCCATACAGTGCCTGNCCAATGCCGATTCGGGGCGTGGGACGNTGCAATCGATCGAGTAGCCATCGAGTTTCGCTACCGACATTANCGAGTGACTGTTCCGCCAAGGCGAGCGCCAGGGCGGCATCACCGATGGTGCCGGTTATCCAGACTCGGTCACTCACTGCAGCCCCTGATCGAGTTAAAGCCTGGCCAGCTAAAACCCAGCCACCCGCGGTTACGCTAACACACAGGGGTCCACGAGTCGTGTCGCCGCCGACCAAAGCCACATCGTATTGGGCGGCTAGGCTGAAGAAACCATCACTGAACTTACCAAGCCAACTCTCATNGGCTTCAGGCAAAGTCAAATTCAATAATGCCCAGACAGGAACCGCCCCCATCGCCGCCAGATCGCTGAGATTAACGGCGAGGGCTTTGTAACCCAGATCATCTGGCGCATCAGTCGCGCGGAAATGGACACCTTCAACTAAGGTATCGGTCACCACCACCAACTCATGCGCCTCCGGCACCTGCAGAATCGCGCCGTCATCACCGATACCCAAACAGACCTGCCGCTGGCTTGTCGGTCTATCGAAAAACCGCTGAATCAGATCGAATTCCCTCACTGCTCTCCCCGACATTCGAAGCAATGCTAGACGTCAGAACCTGTTTTGCGCCCCAGTACCGTAGCCAGTCGATCCAGTACACCATTCACAAATCGATACGCCTCCTCCGCGCCAAAGATTCGACTCATCTCAATCGACTCATCCAGGACCACACGCGTCGGCGTATCGGTCTGATACTCCAACTCATACGCACCTAAACGCAGAACCGCCCGTTCGACAGGATCCACCATCGCCAGATCACGATCGAGGCAGCCGGCCAGTCGCGCATCTATCGAATCGCGATGATTGGAGACTTCCTCCAACAAGTGATAGAAATAAGCATAATCCACTTCCGCTTGTTTGGAATCTTCGAGAAAATTGAGTTTGATCTCATTGACACTCTGGTCCATTATTTCTCCTTGATAAAGCGCCTGGACCGCGCGGCGTCGCGCCATATGGCGTCGTCCTCCGCTCATGCTAACCCGCCCCCGGCTCGTCAACATACCCGGTGACCTCTAGACCATAGCCTGACAAGGCATGCGTTCGTCTAGGCGTGCCCAATACCCGTACCTGGCGCACTCCGAGATTCGCCAGAATCTGGCTACCTGCCCCGAGCATGCGAAGGTCATGCCCGTCCTCTTCTTGTACCGCGCCCAAGGTGCTCTCACCGCGCAAACGCCGTTCCAAACCAGCTGCATCTTCACTGTATTCGAGAAGAATGAGCACACCTTGCTTTTCTTCAGACAACCGCCGCAACGCCTGATCGACGGTCCAACGCACTACACCACGCGCCTCGCTGAGAAGATCAAACACCCCTCGATGACTTTGCACTCGAACCATGACTTCAGCGGTCTCATCAATCACTCCCCGGACAATCGCAAGGTGGGTCGAGCGAAGTTCGCTGTCTTCGTAAATAATCCCTCTAAAATCACCATACCGCGTCGAGATCGAATGTTCTGAGACTCGCCATACGGTCGGCTCTGACTCCAACCGGTAACGAATCAAATCGGCAATGGTTCCGATTCGCAGGTCGTGAGTGCTCGCGAACGTTACTAGATCAGGCAGGCGGGCCATCGTGCCATCGGGGTTGAGAATTTCACAGATAACGCTGGCCGGCACGAGCCCACTGAGCCGTGCAAGATCTATCCCCGCCTCGGTATGTCCCGCCCGAGTCAGGACGCCACCAGGCTGCGCCATAATAGGAAAAACATGACCTGGTGTCACAATGTCTTTCGCGCCCGCATTCTCCCGCACTGCCATCTGTATGGTTCTCGCCCGATCGGCAGCCGAAATCCCCGTGGTCACGCCATCCGCGGCTTCTATTGAAACGGTAAAATTAGTGCTATATCGCGAGTTATTCTGGTTAACCATCAAAGACAGGTTCAATTGCCTACAGCGAGCTTCTGTGAGCGCAAGGCAAATCAGTCCCCGTCCATGCGCAGCCATGAAATTAATGTCATCGGCACTCACGAATTCAGCCGCGATGACAAGATCACCTTCGTTCTCACGATCTTCGTCATCGACCAGAATCACCATCTTGCCACGCCGATAGTCCTCGAGAACCTCCTCAATCGGGCTGACCTCACTCGAGGACGGCGTGAAATCTTGGGGATCTGTCACAGCGTATCGTTACCTGTCAGTGAGTGGTGGTTATTTGTTGACGCGTAAGTCTGCTCGACCTGCCGTGCTCGCTCAAGGTAACGTGCCACCAAGTCGACTTCCACATTGACACCATCGCCGCATACCAGCTGCCCAAGCGTTGTCATCTCGAGCGTATGGGGAATNACGTTAACACTCACCCAAACGCCATCCTCCTCATCGCGAACCTGATTGATTGTCAAGCTAACACCATCCAGTGCGAGCGACCCCTTTTCTGCCAGAAACGGCGCCAGCGAAGACGCGACCTTAAATTCCATCCATCGCGAGCGCATCACTTCCGTCACGTTCATCAGGGTGGCGAGACCATCAACGTGACCCACTACCAAGTGTCCGCCGAACAGCGACTCGGCTGACATGGAGGCTTCAAGGTTGACTCGATTTCCCGTTTTGAGTTGTCCAAGGTTCGTGCGATCTAGCGTCTCATTGGACACATCAAATTCAAGTCGTACTCCCGAGTCCAGTCGACTAACGGTCAAACACACTCCGTTAACTGCAATGCTGTCACCGAGCCTGACAGGTAGCGACCATTCTCCCTGCGGCCCAAGCGCCAGCGCGCGTTCCTGGCGGGTCCCAGTCAGTCCGACCACTGTGCCTTTCCTCTGGACAATACCGGTAAACATTAGGCTTCCCGCCGCTCTGCCCGCAGGCTGACTCGAAGATCGCGCCCCAACTGTTTAACTTGGTTGATCTCAAATCTGAGTCGATGTTCCAGACTGACCACTTCCGGCAGAGCAAACATGCCTCGACCCCCTGAGCCCAACAGATCAGGCGCCAGATAAATTAACAATTCGTCGATTAATCCGGCCGCGGCAAATGCACCAGCAAGACCCGCCCCCGCTTCAATCAAAACCTCGTTACATCGACGACGACCCAATTCATCGATCAACGCCGCGAGGTCAACCCGACCCGCTCCATCGGGCAAGGTGATGGATTCGGTGCGCGAATCAAAGGCATCGCTCTTGTCACGTCTCGGACCCGCACTTGCCACGAGCACGGAACCGTCGACATCAAAAAGCGCCGCTTTCGAGCTGAGCTGTCCTTTGCTATCGATGATGACTCGCAGCGGCTGAACAATGGACTCTGTCAGTCTCGCGTTAAGTCGTGGATTATCAGCGTTCACCGTACCCATTCCGGTCACCACAGCGCAACTGCCGGCACGCAGGCGGTGAACATCTTCCCTTGAAGCCTCGCAGCTGATCCACTGACTACTCCCATCACTGGCAGCCGTTCGACCATCCATCGATGCGGCCAGTTTCACTCGAACTCGCGGTCGACCCGTCTGCATTCGCTGAATGAATCCTGGATTCAATGCTGCCGCTCGCTTGCCCTCCACACCAACAATCACTTCCATGCCCGCTTCGCGCAAACGCTGAAAACCCTTGCCGGCCACCGCCGGGTTTGGATCTTGCATAGCGGCCGCGACCCGTACGATTCCGGCACTGATCAATGCCTCCACACAAGGGCCCGTTCGCCCCGTATGACTACACGGCTCAAGCGTGACGACCGCCTGCGCATCGTGGGCGGCCTCACCCGCGGCCTGTAACGCATTGACCTCCGCGTGTGCACATCCCGCCCGTTCATGCCAGCCTTCCGCGATAACCGTCGATCCCTTCACAATCAAACAACCCACTACTGGGTTAGGTTTGGCTGTAAAACGCCCCCGCTCTGCTATCTCCAATGCACGCGCCATATGCGCGCTATCCATTAAAGCATTATTCGTCATTGCCATCGGACGCTGTTGGAATCAGAGAGAGTTGCCCAACTTGTGTTGTTTCACCACGAGAGGACCCGAGTTGACGAATCTCCTCTGCAAACGCCGCGGCATCCTGAAACTGACGATAAACCGAGGCATAGCGAACATACGCTACTTCGTCGACGTGCATAAGGGTGTCCATCACTGCTTCCCCAATCTGCCTTGATTCAATTTCGCGTACTCCCATGACACTCAATCTCCGGCACAGATCCACCACCATGCTCTCTAACATTTCTGCATCCACAGGCCGTTTCTCCAGCGCCCGCTCGAGACCATGTCGAAGTTTATCTTCATTGAATGCTTCGTGACTGCCGTCGCGTTTCACCACCCTCGGCGGTTCAAGCGCCAAACGTTCCAACGTATTAAATCGGGCTTGACAGGACTGGCACTCACGACGACGACGCACGGTGTCACCACTATTTGCAAGACGCGAATCGATGACTCGCGTGTCATCATTGGCACAGACCGGACACTGCATAGCCCCAGTTAGGGTGGGACGGCCTTTGCCTTACGGCAAAGCGTCCGCTTCAGCCCCTTCCTTTTTAACCGGCAACATGGCCTCGCGAGAAATACCGAGAACAAGCACCGCGGGATTGGCAATGAAGATGGAGGAATAGGTCCCGACTAACACGCCGACCAGAAGCGCTGTAGCAAATCCGTTAATGACTTCCCCACCGATGATCAGCAAAGTCAAGACCACGAGTAATGTGGTTAGCGAGGTTAATAACGTCCTCGACAGTGTCTGGTTTACCGAGACGTTCATAATTTCAATCGGTGTGCCGCGTCGCATTTTTCGAAAATTTTCCCTCACTCGATCGAAAACAACGATCGTGTCATTCAAGGAATATCCGATTACCGCAAGAATCGCAGCAAGCACCGGGAGGGAAAATTCAAGGCCAAGAACAGAAAATACGCTAACGGTAATTAACACATCGTGAACCAGCGCCGCGACCGCACCGATAGCAAAACGCCATTCAAACCGCCAAGATACATAAATAAGAATACCTAACAACGCATAAAGCATTGCAAGCCCGCCCTTCTCGGTCAACTCTTCTCCAACCTGTGGGCCCACGAACTCTACTCGTCGCATCTGCACAGCACACCGACCGCTGGCGCCACCATAGGAGAGACACTGCTGTAGATCACCGCTGGCGCTGGTCGCCAGCGTTTCTTTATAGGGCGAGCGCAACGCCACCATGATTCGACTGCTGACCTGCGCCGCATCTTCAACAGCACTCGCCGGAAGCCGCACCAGAATATCCTTTGACGTTCCAAAATACTGAACCAATGCGGACTCAAACCCCGCCTTCGCGATTAAGTCTCGAACCGAACTCGCCTCCACACTCTCTTCATAAGACACCTCGACCAGAGTGCCCCCCGTAAAATCGATCCCGAAAGAAAGACCACGCACACCAAGAGATACTAT
>PAWW01000002.1 GCA_002714255.1 Acidiferrobacteraceae bacterium | reverse complement strand
CCTTCGATCGAAGGTGCTGAATAGCTCGCAACTGAGCAGCCGCTTGGATCAATTCCGCCTTGGCCTGCGCCAAATCCGAATCGGAAGCGCGATCGGTCAGTGCTTGCTCAGCGCGTTTCTGTGCCTCNAGNGCAGCNGNNTCATCGAGGTCTTTNGCTCGCAGTGCAGTATCTGACANTACCGTCACCACGTGCCCCTGAACCTCCANNAGNCCNCCGGAAACATAGAAAAATTGTTCCTCGCCAGACTCNAACTGCACGCGNACCTCTCCAGGNTTAAGCCGNGTNANCAATGGCGCGTGCTGCGGCGCAATCCCGATTTCCCCCATTTCGGCCGGNGCGAACACCATCACNCCCTCACCAGACCAGACCTCNTCTTCGGCGCTGACGATNTCAACTTTGATTNAATTTGCCATTACAGNCTCGTGNCGNNNTGTCAGGTGACGGTCGCGGCCTTTTCTATCGCTTCCTCGATNCCACCNACCATATAGAAGGCCTGCTCTGGAAGCGCATCATGCTCNCCGTCAAGAATGCTCTGGAACCCGCGTATGGTGTCCTTGAGTGATACAAACTTACCCGGGGAGCCGGTGAACGTTTCTGCAACAAAAAACGGCTGCGACAAAAACCGCTGGATCTTGCGCGCTCGGCCAACGATCTGCTTGTCTTCCTCAGATAACTCGTCCATGCCAAGGATGGCAATGATGTCGCGNAGCTCCTTATACCGCTGCAAGGTGCCCTGCACGGCGCGCGCTGTATCGTAGTGTTCCTGCCCAACTACGAGGGGATCAAGTTGGCGGCTACTTGAATCAAGTGGATCCACCGCCGGATAAATACCGAGCTCTGCAACCTGGCGGGACAACACCAAGGTGGCGTCGAGGTGTGCAAACGTCGTCGCGGGCGAGGGATCNGTNAGATCATCGGCGGGGACATAAACCGCCTGAAAAGACGTGATCGAGCCCGTTCGNGTCGAGGTGATTCGCTCCTGCAANATACCCATCTCCGCTGCCAGCGTTGGCTGATAACCAACGGCGGACGGCATTCGGCCAAGCAGCGCCGAAACTTCAGTCCCCGCCAAGGTGTATCGATAGATATTGTCGACGAAAAGCAAGACATCGCGGCCTTCTTCTCGAAAATGTTCGGCCATNGTCAATCCGGTCAGCGCGACGCGTAGTCGGTTACCCGGCGGTTCGTTCATTTGGCCGAAAACCATCGCCACCTTGNCCAGGACGCCGGATTCGTTCATCTCGTGGTAAAAATCATTGCCTTCCCGCGTTCGTTCCCCNACACCGGCAAACACTGACAGGCCGGCATGTTCTTTCGCGATGTTATTGATCAACTCCATAATGGTGACGGTTTTGCCAACCCCTGCACCACCNAAAAGACCAATCTTGCCACCCTTCGCGATGGGCATAATGAGGTCAATGACTTTAATGCCCGTTTCAAGCGCATCGACCGTGGGNGATTGATCAGCNTAACNCGGGGGCTTGCGATGAATTGGCAGTTGATGTTCGGCGNTAACGGGGCCTGCTTCATCCACTGGGTTACCCAACACATCGAGAATCCGACCAAGCGTTGCTTCCCCGACTGGAACCGTAATCGGCGCGCCGGTGCTGCTCACCNCGAGACCACGTTTGAGCCCGTCACTAGAACCCATCGCGATGCTTCTCACAACGCCGTCACCCAGTTGCTGCTGCACTTCGAGCGTTAACCCGGTATCAGNNACAGTCANCGCGTCGTAAATCCTGGGCACGGACTGGCGTGNAAATNCAACGTCAACCACCGCGCCAATAATCTCAACTATGTTGCCGGTACTCATAACATGATCCCTTCGTATTAATACCCATTAAATAGGTGCCGCAATACNATCACTAAACAGCCGCTGCACCACTAACAATTTCGGCGATTTCCTGCGTGATGGCCGCTTGTCGCGCCTTGTTGTAGACCAGCTGCAACTCATCNATCAGGTTTCCNGCATTATCCGTTGCCGACTTCATCGCCACCATTCGGGCCGCCATTTCGCAAGCGATATTCTCAACAACACCCTGGTAAACCAACGACTCTATATATCGAGTCATTAAAGCATCGACGACTGCGTGTGCATCAGGCTCGTATAAGTAATCCCAATGCGCCTTGAGCGCTTCCTCTGGCGCTACCGCACGAATCGGCAACAACTGCTCAACCTGTGGCTCCTGAAACATTGTGGACACAAAGCGGTTGTGAACAACAAACAACCGATCGATCCGACCCTCTGAATAAGCATCCAGCATGACCTTGATCGCACCGATTAGGTCAGCAAACTGTGGCGCATCGCCCAGCTGTGTCACCTCCGACACAATGGTCGGGCTGAACCGCCGAAAAAACGCAAGCGCCTTCCTGCCTATGACCGTCACATCCACCTCGACGCGCTTATCCTGCCACGTCGACAACTCGTTAACAGCCGCCCGAAACAAATTGATGTTCAGCCCACCGCACAGACCCCGGTCACTGGAAATGATGATAAAGCCCACCCGTTTGGCTTCACGCTCTTGCGTATAACTGTGCCTGTATTCCAGACTTGCTTGCGCCAGGTGTGCGATGACGTTGCGCATCTTTGCCGCATAGGGTCGCGCGGCACGCATCCGTTCCTGGGCGCGACGCATCTTGCTGGCGGCAACCATTTCCATTGCCCTNGTGATCTTCTGAGTATTTTCAATACTCTTGATCTTNGTGCGAANTTCTTTTCCGCCNGCCATCGATTAGTCCTTAGTACACTCGTGNCTCGGGGCCTACCAGCTGCCGTTTTCCTTGAAGTCCTTCAGTGCAGCATGCATCTTTTCCGCCACCTCATCGGTATACGCCTCATCCCGATTTAATTCCTCAAGCAACTCGCCCTGTTGGCTTTTCATGTGATCCTGCAAGGCTTGCTCGAAATCGACGACCTTATTCGCCTCCACATCATCAAGGTAGCCTTCGTTGGTTGCAAAAAGGCTCATCGCCATCGCGGCAACAGACATGGGTGCGTACTGTTTCTGCTTCATCACCTCGACACTGCGCGCGCCACGGGCTAACTGTCGCTGAGTGGCTTCATCGAGGTCAGAAGCGAACTGGGAAAAAGCCGCCAACTCTCGAAANTGGGCAAGGGCAAGACGAATGCCACCACCAAGTTTTTTGATCAACCCTGTTTGTGCGGCACCACCAACGCGAGACACGGAGAGCCCNGCGTTGATCGCCGGACGAATACCGGCATTAAACAGGTCCGTTTCAAGAAAAATCTGGCCATCGGTAATGGAAATTACGTTGGTTGGCACAAACGCGGACACATCGCCCGCCTGGGTCTCAATAATCGGCAAGGCGGTCAATGANCCGGTTTGGCCTTTAACCTTACCGTTAGTTAATTTCTCAACCTCTTCTGCGTTAATCCTGGCAGCNCGCTCCAGGAGTCTCGAGTGGAGATANAACACATCACCCGGATAAGCCTCGCGGCCCGGCGGGCGCCGAAGCAACAGACTGACCTGTCGATACGCCCAGGCCTGCTTGGTCAAATCATCGTAAATAATCAGCGCGTCTTCACCTTTATCGCGAAAGTATTCGCCCATGCTGCAACCCGCATAGGGCGCGATGTATTGCATAGCAGCGGATTCAGCCGCCGCTGCGCAGACCACGATGGTGTGCTCCATCGCCCCATGTTCTTCGAGTTTGTTGACCACACCNGCCACCGAGGANGCNTTCTGGCCAATAGCAACGTAAATGCACTTAATCCCCGTGCCTTTCTGATTAATGATNGTGTCAATAGCAACCGCCGTCTTACCTGTCTGGCGGTCTCCAATAATGAGTTCGCGTTGGCCGCGACCAATGGGGACCATGCTATCGATCGACTTGAGTCCCGTTTGCACTGGCTCATCAACGGACTTTCGGCTGATTACGCCAGGTGCCACTTTTTCTATGGGCGCTGATGCAGCAGCCTCAATAGATCCTTTACCATCTATCGGATTGCCCAGGGAATCAACCACTCGGCCAAGCAAGCCCTCGCCAACGGGAACCTCCAGGATGCGCCCCGTACATTTGACCGTGTCTCCCTCAACAATATGCTCGTAGTCGCCCAAGATCACCGCACCAACCGAATCNTGTTCCAGATTCAATGCCAAGCCGTAGGTGTCGTTGGGAAACTCCAGCATTTCACCCTGCATGGCATCTGCAAGCCCGTGAATCCGCGCGATTCCGTCGGTCAAACTCACCACAGACCCTTCCGTCCGAACCTCGGCTTCGACATCAAAGTCTTTGATCCGGGCCCGAATCAGCTCACTGATCTCCGAGGGGTTTAGTTGCATCGCCATTCCAATAATCCTCTATCTATCACCTTGTTCTCCAAAGACGCATCATGCGCTGACTGCCGCGGCGAGCCTCTCCAGACGGGCTCGAATCGAGCCGTCAATCACTAGATCGCCAGCACGAATTACCGCGCCTCCGACCAATTCACGATTTGTTGTAACCACCAGCTCTACTTCGCGCCCAAGGCGAGTCTTAAGTGCTCCCGCTATGCGGTGTTGTTCCTCGTCGCTGATCGGCAACGCGCTCTCCAGCTCTGCTCTGATCGTCCGTTCCGCCTCCGCCCGCAATATTTCATACTGTTCTGAGATGGCCGACAACGCCTGCAGACGACGATTCTGCGCCAAGAGGCGTACCAAATTTTTCGGCTCGTCACCAACCGCCTCACCCAAAAGCTCGATGACTATNTCTGCTGCTTGTTGCCGCGAGACTCGGGGATTAGAAAACAACGCCGCCATATCTTTGTCCGCTGCGACCGTCGCCAGAAATTCGAGCGCCTCAGACCACGGCCCGTAATGCCCTGAATCCTTGGCGAGCTCAAAAACCGCCTGCGCGTAGGGTCTAGCGATGCTTGAAAGTTCTGCCACTGCGGTCGATTCCTTAGCNTGCCAAAAGCTTAAAGCTGNGTTGCAAGCTCATCCAAAAGCTGCGAGTGGGCTTGTGAATCAACTTCNCGACNCAGTATCTGCTCNGCNCCAACAACCGCTAGCGNTGCTACCTGTTTGCGCAATGTTTCGCGNGCAGNGTTAACCTCTTTGTCGATTTCGCTTCGGGCCGCCGCTACGATTCGTTCTCCCTCCACGCGAGCGGCTACCTTAGCTTCCTCAATGACTTCTGCTTCGCGCCGTTCTGCCCGACGAAGAATTTCTTGCGCCTGACTCTTCGCCTCATCGGTGACTTTCAGCGCATGTTGTTCCGCCGCCGCCTTTTCCTGGCGTCCTTGCTCTGCCGCCGCGAGACCCTCCGTGATACGAGCCTTGCGTTCATTCAAAGCGGTCACTATGGGTGGCCATACGAATTTCATACAGAACCAGACAAACACCGCGAACGCGATAGTCTGGCCGATCAGTGTTGCATTAATGTTCATTGGGTAATTCCTGCCCGCTCAGCGAGTAATCTCGTTACGCACCGACTACCGCAAACATGATGTAGAGCGCGATCGCCACACCGATAATCGGGATGGCATCTACCAGACCCATCACGATGAAAAACTGCGTGCGGAGCATCGGTAATAGCTCTGGCTGTCGAGCAATGCCCTCTAGGAACCGGGCGCCAAGCACTCCAACGCCAACCCCAACGCCGACACCCGCCAGACCAAGCAAGACGGCACCGGCGACGTAAAGTAATGCAATTTCCATGATTTCTCCTTGCGCTAAGTAACGAAAATCCGAGGCTGGGGACGATCTACCCCGGAGTATATTTAATGATGACTATGGGCCATTTCCAAGTACACAATGGTTAGGGTCATAAAGATAAAGGCTTGCAGCAAAACAATCAGTATATGAAAAACAGCCCACGCCCATTGCAGGATACCACCCACCAGCGCCAACGCTATACCACCAGAGAACAGCAATGCAATGAGAATAAAAATCATCTCGCCCGCGAACAAGTTGCCGAAAAGCCGCAGCGATAAGGAGATTGGCTTTGCCACCAAACTAACAAACTCGAGAAAAAAGTTGATCGGGATAAACAATACTTTCAGCGCCTTGTTATCGGCCTGAAAGGGCTGCATCGTCAATTCTGCGGCAAAACCCAATGGCCCTTTGACTTTAATACTATAGAAAAGCGTCAGGGCAAACACGCCAAAGGCCATGCCAAAAGTCGCGTTGGGATCCGTCGTTGGAACCACTTTCATGTACTCGATTCCGAGCCACTTGGCAATGCCTGGAATCCAATCGATCGGCACCAGATCCATGGTGTTCATCAACAACACCCAGACAAATAGTGTAAGGGCCAACGGCGCAATCAGGTCGTTCTTATGAGAGAACGAGCCCCGAACATTGTCGTCAATAAATTCAATCACCCACTCGACGAAATTAAGCAGCCCGGTAGGGGTTTCGGNGGTTGCCCTNCGNGCNGCCTTANGAAAANCCCACAGGAAGAAAACGCCGAGCGCAATAGACCANAACATCGTATCCACATTAATCGCCCAGAACCCCATTGCCTTGGCTTCGCTGGCGGTGTGAGCCAGTCCCCAACCGTGATCTCCGGGCAGTTGACCAAAAGTCAGGTTTTGCAGATGGTGGTTGATATAACCCGTTGCAGTAAGCGTGTCACTCGACATTTCTTCTTGGGCCTTATTCCGTTATCAACGCCAGTGGCGTCTTTCCCAGGATCGCGGACAAGCTGGATACCACCATGCTCAACAGCAAGCCGATCACCAAGCCGCTTGCCATCGGCGCATCTGTCAGCAAAAAAACGACGGCACAGAGCCCGCCGATGATGGCCAACTTTCCTACTTCAGCCCGATACAACGTCGCCAGCTCGCTTGTCCCAGATAGCGCCCGCTCCGTCGGCCGCCAGAACACTCGCCAGGCCGCATACCCGACCCCCATCGCGCCAATGCCCGCTCCAACCAAAACAGAAAAACTGATTGCCTCGCCGTAAAACACATGCGCCAGCAAACACACCAGAACTAGCGCGGCCTGTGCGGCCACCACTCGGACCAACGGTGATCCGTCTCCATTGCTGACTATGGTTTTCAATTCTCTCGAGGCCCAATTTCACCGCTGCAGGGGCGCTGTTAGCACAACCGTGGCGACACCAAAACATTTCAAAAATGCACTGCAACAAAGGCGCGGCAGTATAGGGGACGCCTATAAACCGGTCAATCGTGAAGACGCCCATCGAGTTCCCCGTGGCGCCCAAATTACCCGAAGACGTCTAAGCGCTGTGCTAAACTGCGCGCCCCTAAATAAAGCCAGATCGGATAGCCCGAAGATGGATTTCGAGCGCGCGCGATTCAACATGATCGAACAGCAAATCCGGCCCTGGAACGTGCTGGATCCAAGTGTTCTTGCATTGCTGCGGAAGGTGCCTCGCGAGCAGTTTGTCACTACGCGGCAACAGGCACTCGCCTTCGCAGACCTCAGCATCCCGCTCGACCACGATCAGGTAATGATGCAACCCAAGGTGGAGGCGCGCCTGATACAGGCGCTGGCTTTGACGCGTCAAGACCGCGTGCTGGAAATCGGCACCGGTAGTGGTTATGTGACGGCTTTACTCGCCGCTAGTGCAGCCAGCGTCGTCAGCGTCGAAATCTACTCGGCCCTTTCTTTACAAGCGGGGGCACGCCTGCAAAGCGCGGGCTTCGATACGGTCGACCTGAAAATTGGTGATGGCGCAGCCGGCTGGCCAGGTGCCGCGCTGTACGACGCTATCATCATTACCGGCTCTGTACCGCAGTTGCCCACACCCTTCGTCGAGGCGCTAGCCCCTGGCGGACGGCTGGTTGCCATCATCGGTGAAGCGCCCGCTATGGAGGCGCTGTTGTATCACAAAACAAATGCCGACCTGCTCATGACCTCGTTGTTCGATACCGTACTCCCCCCTTTAGTTAACACACCGAAAAAAGAGTCTTTTGTCTTTTGATTTCAACTATTTAGGATATATTCTGCTTCATGAACATTAAGTCAATTTGGGCCCAGAACAGGCTCAGATCCGCGTTCTTTGGCGGCGTATTGTCGATCAGTGTCTCGCCCCTACAAGGCGCNGAACCCCTCAGCTACATTGTCCAACCCGGCGACACGGCATGCGAGATCGCCGAGCTTCTTCTCGTTCCTTGTGCGCAATTAATTGAGCATAACGGGCTCGGCGCGGGTCATCAGATCTTCGTTGGACAAACACTGCGCCTGCCGAGCAAGGCGCCCCCTGAAGCGCCCGAAAGNGCCCCGCAGGTCGAAAAACCGAACGACACAGCCGAAGCTGCAGCCGCCCCAACTAAAACGCCTTCACCAACNCCGCCGCCGGCAACAAAGATTGACCTCGTTACTGTCTACCAAAACGCAGTGGCCGATGACCCCGTCTTTGCAGCCGCGGGTTTTCGAAGGGCTGCAGCCCAACAAACTGTTTCGATTACGCAATTGGCCGTGCGGCCTCAACTGAGCGTGCGCAGCGGCTACACTTTGAGCACGGCAGCGGCAGCAGATGACAATTTCAGTNTGTCCGTCTCGCTTAAGCAAAACTTATACGACCGCTCGACCAATATCGCGGTCGATCAAGCGCGTAACGAAGCGAGCATTGCCAACCTCGAACATCTGATCGAGAAACAGCGTTTGCTANTTCGTGTCTGCANCGCTTATTTCAGCGTGCTCGCNGCTCGAGACGATGTCGAATTATCNACCAGCAACCAGCGCGCCATNCGACGCCAACTGGAACTGGCAGAAGAGCGACTGGCTGTCGGCGTTGGGACGCGAACAGACCTATATGACGCGCGCGCGCGGTTTGAGAATGCCATCGCCGCAGGGATCGAATCAGAAAAAACGCTTCGTGATGCTCGCCAGGCGCTGGTTGCTCTCGTTGATGAAGACCTCTCTGATCTGCAGCCGCTGCGACCCGACGTCCCGCTGGCCGCGCCGGAACCCAACGCCGTCGAACACTGGGTGGAAGCGGCCCTTACCGACAATCTCGCATTACGTCAATCCGCTTTGCGCGTGTACGTGGCCGAACAAGACATCAGCCGTCAGCAGGCCGCCCGCTTTCCTGTGTTGAGTCTCAATCTTAACGGCGGGTTGGATTATTCAAGTACTGCGTCAGACCGAACGAGTCTTTCCGTTGGCTTATCGGTGCCGCTATACGAAGGAGATCTCGTGGGTGCCCGCGTGCGTCAGGCCGCACTGCGCCACAACGCGGTACGAGCAGACTTAGAAGCGCACCAACGCGAAGTTCGTCGCCTCACCCGCGATGCTTTTTTTACAGTTAACAGTCATCTGCGGCGCGTCAGCGCTCTAGCTGAGTCCGTGCGCGCCGGTGAAAACGCTCTTAAAGCAAAAGAGGAGGGATTTGCTGCCGGTTTAACTACCAACATCGATGTGTTAGACGCGCAACGTGATGTCTTCGCCGCGAAGCGCAATTACCTGCAGGCCCGCTACGACTACATTTTACAAGCGCTAGCGCTTGAGCAACTGGCTGGGCGGCTTGACCGGGCAGACCTTGACCGCTTTAACCAATGGCTTGAGTAGGATGGGGTTAACCGCCGCGGTCAAATTCGTTTCCTTAAACCGTGTCGCCCGCTCCAGCGGTTTACTCGGCGTAGCCCTGTTGCTGCTTATGCAAGCCGGGTGCGCCACGTCTAGGCTGAGTCCCAATGATCCCCTCGCCTCTTTTAATCGCGCAAGTTACGCCTTCAATGCCGGGCTCGATCGGGCGCTTGTAAAACCGCTGACGCTCCGTTATCAACACTATACTCCGGATATGGTGCGTCGCAGTATCGGGCACTTGCTGGACAATCTGGCTGAACCGGCCACCGCCGTCAACGCGTTGTTGCAGGGCAAGGTGGGTGAGGCAGCCAACACCGGGCTTCGCTTCCTCATTAATTCCACCGCGGGCGTTCTCGGCACAATGGACGTCGCGACAACCTTCGGTTTGCCCTTACGCCATGAGGACTTCGGCCAAACCTTAGCCCGGTGGGGCCTGCCTGATGGCCCTTACTTGGTATTGCCTTTGCTTGGCCCTAGTAATTTGCGGGATACCGTTGGCATCCTGCCCCGATGGTATCTTCCCGATGCATTATCGTCGNTTGACGAGCACGTGATCGACGTGGCTCGATACTCCCTGTTGCTTCTTCACCGCCGTGGCGACCTGCTCCACCTGGATCCCTTGCTGTCAGAACAGCCCGATCCTTATCTCTTTGAGCAAGCTTTCTATCGACAATACCGCCTGGATCAAATCTACGANGGCGCGCCGCCAGATTCGCTCGGTGGGTCGNTAGAAAAAGGCCTATTTGAAGACTAGGCGCTCGCGCCCGCCGGCTCGCACTGCCCGTTTTTCAATCATGGCAACCATTTTTATAGGTGATGTCCAAGGGTGTTGCTCTGCCCTTGAACGATTGCTCGACAAAGTGCGGTTTGACCAGACTCTGGACCGGGTTATTTTGGTTGGCGACCTTGTGAACCGTGGCCCAAATTCGGCCGCCGTACTACAGCTCCTCTTGTCGCTCGGCACCGCAGCAAGCACGGTGTTGGGCAACCATGATATTCACCTGCTCGCAGTCGCTGCCGGCGCCCGCGAACAGCGCCCAGACGACACTTTCTTGGATATCCTTAAACACCCTGCCCGCGAATCGATGATCGCTTATCTAAAGCAACAACCCGTGCTGCTGTGTGATGAAANCACTCGATCGATTGTGGTCCACGCGGGCCTGTGGCCCGGCTGGGGCTTAGCCGACGCACAGCACTGTGCTCGCGAGGTTGAGGCAGCGCTGCGTGACCCTGACGGGGCTTTCTTCCACCAGTTATATGGTGATCGGCCCGATCGCTGGAATCGTTCTTTGCGGGGCTGGGATCGGCTGAGAGTCTTAACCAACATCTTTACCCGTGTTCGCTACTATCGTGCTGACGGGCGTTTAGCTCTTGTTGAAAAAGGGCGGCCAGAGGGCGCCTCGCCCGCCCTGCGACCCTGGTTTGACCTAATGGGTAATGCGCTGGCGCCGTGGCGGGTAATCTTCGGTCACTGGTCCAGTCTTGGATTGATGTCGCGCCCGGGGTTCATTGCGTTGGATACTGGCTGCGCGTGGGGTGGCACGCTGACCGCCGTGCGCTTCGAGCCGAAAACGGATAACATCACCTTCGTTTCTTGCGCCTGCTCATGATCGTCGACTTTGGTATTCCAGTGATGAAAAGTTCTTATGACATCGAAGTCTCTGTTGAAGCCGCCTACCTACCTGAACAGTCTGAACCAGCCGACGAGCGCTACGTGTTCTCCTACACCATCACCCTGATTAATCGCGGCGCGATGACCGCCCAACTTAAGTCCCGTCACTGGATCATTACCGACGCAGACAACAAGGTCGAAGAGGTTAAGGGTGATGGCGTCGTCGGCGAACAACCCATTATGAAACCCGGTGAAGGCTTCCGCTATACCAGCGGCGCCGTGATTGAAACACCCGTTGGCACTATGCAAGGTAGCTACCAAATGGTCGCTGAGGACGGTTGCGAGTTTGATGCGGACATCCCCCGCTTCGTCCTCTCAATACCTCGCATAATTCACTGATTTATAACATAAACATTAGATATCTAGGTTAGTAACGTTAAACGCGTTCTCCTCGATAAACCGCCGCCTGGGCTCTACTTCATCTCCCATCAACACTTGGAAAATCTCATCGGCGCTGACCGCATCTTCGACCGTCACTCGGGACAGCCGCCGCTGTGCTGGATCCATCGTGGTTTCCCACAGTTGGTCCGGGTTCATCTCACCAAGCCCCTTGTAGCGCTGNATGGTGATGCTTCGGCGCGCCTCCCTCATCAACCAATCGATCGCCGCGTCGAAACCATGGGCGCTGGTCTCTTTTTCGCCGCGTCGAACGAGTAACGCCCCGCCGAATTTCGCGCGCAACATTTCTCCCCAGGCCGCGATGCACTGGTAGTCTGTGGTTGAAAAAAGGGTGCCGGGCAACCGCGTCTGTCGCTTCAGTCCGTGGCGCTCTAATTCAACCAGCAGCAGCCAGCCGGGGCCCGTCTCGGCGGGTTGCACTCGCGCTTCATAGGCCACCGTATGATCACTGGCCGTTACCGCCTGCGCGGTTAATCTCGAGGACAGCGCTGCCGCATAGTGGCTTTGCGCCTCCGGGCCCGCGCCTTCACTCAGCGCCGGCAGCAAAGACAAGCCCCACAAAACCGCCGGGTCATATCGTCGACGAAGCCGGTCAACAATCCCCCGAACCTCGAAATACTGTCCACACAAGCCCTCGAGCGCATCCCCCTCCAAGTGGTCGGTGTTTTCTTTCGAGCTAAGCGATGCACCCTTTAGCGCCGCCGCCAATACATAATCCTGCAGATCTTTATCATCCTTAACATACAGGGCCTGTTTGCGGGCGGTCACTTTGTAGAGCGGGGGCTCAGCGATATACACATGGCCGCGCTCAACCAAGTCCTTCATCTGTCGATAAAAGAAAGTCAACAACAGGGTGCGGATATGCGAGCCATCCACGTCAGCGTCTGTCATGATAATAATACGGTGATAACGTAACTGCCCGGGGTCAAAGCCCTCGACACCAATCCCCGTGCCCAGCGCGGTGATTAACGTCGCCACCTCTTCTGACGCTAACATCTTTTCAAACCTNGCTTTNTCCACATTTAATATCTTACCCTTCAAGGGCAAGATGGCCTGAAAGCGTCGGTCTCGGGCCTGTTTGGCTGAGCCACCCGCCGAGTCACCCTCCACAAGAAAAATTTCACACTCGGCAGGATCCTTAATCTGACAATCGGCCAGTTTTCCCGGCAGCCCGCCGACCTCAAGCACGTTCTTGCGGCGCGTTAGTTCCCGCGCCTTGCGCGCAGCGTCACGCGCCCTGGCAGAGTCCATAATTTTTTCTAGCACCGCCCGAGCTTCGGACGGCCGCTCAAGCAGAAAAGCCCCGAGATACTCTGACACAAGCGTCTCAATTGGGCTCCGAACTCCGGATGAGACGAGCTTTTCCTTGGTCTGAGAGGAGAATTTAGGGTCGGCCATCTTAATGGAAAGCACTGCCGTGAGGCCTTCTCTGCAGTCCTCTCCCTTAATCGCTATTTTCCCCCGCTTATTTAAGGGTGATTCTTCCAGGTAACGACCCAGCGTCCTTGTCATTGCCGATCGAAACCCTTCCAAGTGGGCGCCCCCATCACGCTGGGGGATGTTATTGGTGTAGCAAAACACCGCCTCTTGATACGAGTCGTTCCATTGGAGGGCCAGATCCACCTCAATATCCTCGCGAACACTCCGCATCTCGAAGACGTTGGGATGAATGGGGNTCTTCTTTTGGTTTAGGTGCGCTACGAACGCTGCTATTCCGCCCTGGTACTCAAAAACCTCGTCCGTCCCGGTGCGCTCATCAACCAGCCGATTTCTCACTCCAGAGTTCAAAAACGCGAGCTCTCTAAGCCGTTTGGCTAAAATATCATGGTGGAAGATGCGGTCCGAAAAAACCNCTGCATCCGGGCGAAAATAAACCTCCGTTCCAGACTCGGCGGNGTCGCCCACAATCGCCAGGGGTGCGCTCGGCACACCCCGTGTGTAATGCTGCCGGTATACCTTCCCTTCACGGCACACCGTTAACTGAAGCGACTCCGACAACGCGTTTACTACCGAAACACCAACACCGTGCAGCCCGCCGGACACTTTGTATGAGTTCTGATCGAATTTACCGCCAGCATGTAGATACGTCATGATGACCTCGGCAGCGGACCGCCCCTCGTCTTCAATCAGCCCGCATGGCATGCCCCGGCCATTATCCCGTATAGAGACGGTCTCATCTGCGTGGACCGTCACCACGACGTCGGTACAGTGGCCCGCCAACGCCTCGTCAATTGCGTTATCTACCACCTCAAACACCATTCGGTGTAGCCCCGACCCATCATCCGTGTCCCCGATATACATCCCGGGCCGCTTCCTCACCGCCTCAAGCCCTTTTAGGACCTTAATGCTGCTCTCGTCGTACACTTGCTGCTCTGACATGCTTTTTCCTTTATAAAACAGGTGTATTATACGGTATCTAGCCGCCACATAACGACTTGTTTCACGTGAAACACACTTGGGTTAACCAGTTGTTTCACGTGAAACCCCGGGATCGGCGCCTACAGGCGCATGGGCATGATGAGATATTCGGTGGTGGTGTTGCCCGGCGAGCGAATCAAACACCCGCTGTCACCATCCTCAAACGCCAACTGCACCTGATCAGTGCGCAGCGCACGCAACGCATCCATTAAATACGTCACGTTAAACCCGATTTCCAGGCCGTCACCATCGTAAACAATCGCAATCTCGTCGCTGGCCTCTTCTTGGTCGGGGTTGTGTGCGCTGACCTTTAATTCGCCCGACCCTATCGACACGCGCACTCCACGATATTTGTCATTAGTCAACACAGCGGTTCTGGCTAGCACATCGTAAAGCGGCTGCCGCTCGGCCAACGCCTCGCGGGTGAGTTTCTGATTCATCACGGCCCGGTAGTCTGGAAACTTACCGTCGATAAGTTTCGTCGTTAGCACGGCGCCCGCGCGCGTTATTCGGAGGTGGTTGGGGTTGATCTCCATTGTGATCTCTTCATCACCACCGGTCAGAAATCGGCTCATTTCAAGCACCGCCTTGCGCGGCACAATAGCTTGCTGTGTAGCCCCAACCTCTTGTTCTACCGCACACTCTGTGCGGGCCAGTCGGTGCCCGTCCGTTGCTACCGCTACCACCTGTTGGTCCGAAAACTCTAACAAAACCCCATTTAAGAAGTACCGCACATCTTGTTGCGCCATCGAAAATGCCGTCTTCTCAAACAACCGGCGTAGCGTGGCAGCGGGCAGTTTAATGCGGGTCGCCCAGTTGGCCGGCTCGATCCGCGGATACTCCTTTGCTGACAGGGTCTGTAATGTGTAGCGGCTTCGGCCCGACTGCAGTTTCAGCTGCGCGCCCTGCCCGCTGAGACTAATTGAGCTCCCTTCTGGCAACGCGCGACAGATGTCGAGTAACTTTCTCGCCGTTACTGTACAGGATCCGGTGGTTTCAACTTTAGCAACGGCCACTTCTTGCGAGATTTCAACTTCCAAGTCTGTCCCGATCAGCGTTACCGCCTCTTCTTTTAGGTCGAGGCAAACATTAGCGAGAATTGGCAGCGTCTGGCGCCGTTCTATGACATTCGTCACTAACTGGAGGGGTGCAATTAATGTATCTCTATCTAATTTACATTTCATGTCTTAATCTCATGAGATGATGTTTATTACGGCTGTGGATAAGGTGATAAAGCCGCTAATTATATTTAATAATAAGGGTTTAACCTGCTTTTTAAGGTGTGCGCAGTTGGTTAGCAAAGTGTGGATAGCTGAAGAGTATCGTGGGACTCAAGACGGCGACAAGCGTTATCCACAGGTTATCCTAAAAGCAGGCGCAATAAGGCTTGGTGGTCTTCCTTGATTTTTGGGTCGGTTTGCAACAAGGCCTTAATTTTCCTCTGGGCGTGCAAAACGGTGGTGTGATCTCGGCCGCCAAACGCGTCACCAATCTCGGGCAAGCTCATCGGAGTCAACTCTTTAGCCAAAGCCATTGCCATCTGACGTGGTCTTACGATCTGACGGCTGCGTTTTCTGGAATGTAGGTCAGACACGCGCATCTTAAAATAGTCTGCGACCGTCTTTTGAATATTCTGGATGTTAATTTGTCGCTGATGGGCGTCCAGCAGGTCGCGCAGGGCATCACGCGCGAGATCAACATCAATCGTTCGCCCCGTAAAGTTAGCGCTAGCCACCAGCCGGTGGAGCGCACCCTCGAGTTCGCGTACGTTGGAGCGGATTTGTTCGGCNATAAAAAAGGCGACGTCTTCTGGCAGNGTTACTTCCCGCGCTAAAGCTTTTTTGATCAAGATAGCAACCCGCGTTTCGAGCTCNGGCGGGTCGATCGGTACGGTGAGNCCGCTGCCAAACCGAGAAATTAGGCGCTCCTGGACTCCAGAAATCTCTCTAGGAAACCGATCACTGGTGATAATCATCTGCCGCTGTCCATCGAGTAAGGTGTTGAAAGTATGAAAGAATTCCTCTTGTGAATGGCTCTTGCCGGCAAAAAACTGAATGTCGTCAATTAACAACACGTCTAGGGAGCGATAGTAGCGCTTGAAGTTGTTGATTTCGTTGTGTTGCAGGGCTTTCACCATGTCGGCCACAAACCGTTCCGAGTGGACGTAAACCACTCGAGCATCGGCTGCTCGTTCCACAACGGCATTGCCAGCGGCTTGCATTAGATGCGTTTTTCCAAGGCCCACACCGCCGTAGATAAAGAGCGGGTTGTAGGCTCGGCCAGGGTTTTCCCCTACTTGCTGTGCTGCGGCGCGGGCAAGTTGGTTGGATTTTCCGGCCACATGCGAGACAAAGGTAAAGGCTGGATTAAGGCGCCCTTTAAACGGAACGGGGCGCGGCGTAGCGGTGGTTTTATCGGGACCTCGAGGCGGGTGGTCGCTGCCAATGTCGATGGAGATCGCAATATCGCGATGCCGAAAATTATTCGCGAGGCCTGCGATGTGGCCAAGATAATCGCGCTCGACGGTGTCTCTCACGTAGCGGTTCGGGGCCAACAAGGTTAGGCCGGCTTCCTTTTCTATCGCCTGCAGNGGGCGAATCCACGTATTAAATTGCTGGATCGGCAGGTCGTTTTCGAGGCGGGTTAAGCAAAGTGGCCAAATTGGTTCTTGCATGGTCCAGCAGCCCCTTCGGTTGAGTGTCGGCACCAAACCCCCTGGAGCCTTGATGGCTGCCGAGGGCGCGGAAAGAACGACAAACTATAAACGAAGCGTGGCTAGTTATCCACAGAAAAATACAATCTATAAGTTATCCACAACACCAGAGAGAAGCCTTGTTTTATTGACAATAATGGGTGTGAACGTTTAGATTGGCGACCCTTTCGCCCCGACCAGCGGGCAACAACACGACGTTATGAAGCGAACATTCCAACCAAGCGAACTGAAACGCAAGCGAACACACGGGTTTAGAGTGAGAATGCGAACTCGCGGCGGGCGTGCTGTAATTAACGCCAGGCGAGCAAAGGGCCGGTCTCGGCTGACAGCTTGACGAATCCGCAGCGGGCGGCGCCGGGTTTCGGACTGCGATTGGGCTCGCTCCGGCGTCTGACCAAAGCCAACGATTACCGCGCGTTATTGCGCCAACGGCCGGTTAGCGACGACTGCTTTAGGTTGGTAGTGAGGCCGAACCCGCTCGGCTATGCGCGACTCGGGCTAACGGTTTCTCGGCGAACCGCCGCGCGGGCCGTAGATCGCAACCGCATCAAACGACTGGTCCGCGAATCCTTTCGAGCCGCGCAAAAGCGCATCGCGGGCAACGATGTGTTAGTGATGGCGCGGAGGCAAGCGGTTAGCACTTCAAATGAAGCCCTTCGGTACAGGCTAGAGCAGCACTGGAGGATGATGGACAACCAATGAAGCGCGTGCTTGTTTTCTTGCTTCGATGTTATCAGTATGGCATCAGCCCGCTGTTGGGTCCGCATTGCCGCTTCTATCCAGCGTGCTCAAGCTATTCGATCGACGCGATCGAGAAACATGGCGCGGCTCGTGGCCTTTGGCTGGCAGCGAGGCGCGTGGCGCGGTGTCACCCCTGGCAGGACGGCGGCTTGGATCTTGTTCCTGAGTGCACAAAACCCATGGTCAAGCGACCATAACGAGCCGGGAAATGGATTTTCAACGGCTCTTTCTTATTGGTGCGTTGGTGCTTGTTCTGACATTGTTGTACCAGAAGTGGTTAGTGTTTGAACATGAAAACACACAAACTCAGCGGGCCGCGCAGGGTGTAACAGAACCAACAAGCGATGGTGCAACGGTGACCGTCGAGGCAACCTCGAATAGGGCGGATGTACCAGCCGCGCCGCCAGCGGCGGTAATGGAGTCTGCCAACGTTTCCACACCGACCATGCTGCTTGCTGACCGCGCGCCCGCAGCGACAAGCCGGCAACGCGTAGAGGTGGTAACCGATCTGCTGCGAGCGGAATTAGACACCTACGGCGGTGATCTGCGGGCCCTTGATTTAATCACTTACCCGGAAAAACTTGAGGCACCGGATGAGCCCTTTCGGCTTTTGACAGATAGTGGCCCGGACCTTTACTGGGCGCAGAATGGCCTCTTGGGGAGTCAGAGCAATCTTCCCAACCACCATACCGAGTACACCGCGACGAAGAAACGCTATGTGTTGGCCGACGGAAAAGACCATATTGAAGTGCCGCTTCATTTCGAGAGCGATGGCGTTAAGTATCGCAAGGTTTACACCTTCCACCGCGACAGTTACTACGTCGATGTGCGTTACGAGGTACAAAACAACACCNATCAAGAATGGCGAGGCTACTTATACGCACAGTTTGTAAGCACTGAAACAAGCGACGATGAAAACACCAGCTTTTTCGGTTTAGGTCGACTGCCGAGCTATACCGGCGGGGCTATCTACACGCCGGAGGATAAATACAAGAAAATTCATTTCGATGATATGCGCGAGCAACCACTGGCCCAAAACACGACCTCTGGCTGGGTGGCAATGCTCCAGCATTATTTTGTGGGTGCGCTGCTGGCGGAGAAGGAGAGCCAGTATGAGTTCTATTCCTTGGTGAATCGGACCGGCGCGACACCGCGGTACTCGATAGGTTACAAACACCTCGCACCGCTGTCGGTGGCAGCTGGCCAGCGCGGCGAGGTTAACACGCGAATGTTTCTCGGCCCCAAGGAACATAAACGATTGGTGGAAGCCAATCGCCAATTGGAGTTGGCAGTTGATTTCGGGTGGTTAACGCCCGTGTCAGCCCCGTTGTTTTGGTTATTGACGCAAATTCAGCGGGTCGTGGTGAACTGGGGCCTGTCTATTGTCCTGCTCACGGCGCTAGTGAAGTTGGTTTTTTTCCCCCTGTCGGCCGCCAGTTACAAGTCGATGGCCAAAATGAAAAAGTTAGGGCCGCGCATGAAAACGCTCAAAGAGCGCTACGGCGACGATAAGCAAAAGTTTCAACAGGCCATGATGGAGATGTACAAGAAGGATAAGATAAACCCGCTCGGTGGTTGCCTTCCGATCGTGGTTCAGATTCCGGTGTTTATCGCCCTTTACTGGGTGTTGCTTGAAAGTGTTGAATTGCGCCAGGCACCGCTAGCCCTATGGATTCATGATCTTTCCGCGCCCGATCCATTCTATGTTTTACCGATCCTGATGGGGGCATCAATGTTTGCGCAACAACTGCTAAACCCCGCCCCGATCGATCCGATGCAGGCCAATATCATGCGCATTCTGCCGATTATGTTCACGCTCTTTTTCCTCTGGTTTCCCGCTGGCCTGGTTTTGTACTGGTTGGTCAACAATCTGTTGTCGATCACCCAACAATGGTTCGTAATGCGTAAATTTGCGTAATAGCTAAAACTGCTAGGGAGTAGGCCTCGCAGCCAATTAGGTGGAGACCCAAGACACGATAGCGGCGATCGCTACCCCTCAAGGGACAGGCGGGATTAGCGTGGTCCGAGTGTCGGGCCCGAACGTGGGCGCTGTCGCCAGTCAGGTGATTGG